>NZ_JAPSIW010001056.1 GCF_031178505.1 Streptomyces sp.
GTCCAGGGTGACGGTGACGATGCCGCGCTGCGGCGAGGAGACGACAAGGCTCATGGGGGGGCTCCTCGGTACGGCTCTCAGTACGACTTGGGCAGGCCGAGCGTCTGGTGGGAGACGTAGTTGAGGATCATCTCCCTGCTGACCGGGGCGATACGGGCCACGCGGGAGGCCACGATGAGCGAGGCGAGGCCGAACTCCTTGGTCAGGCCGTTGCCGCCGAGGGTGTGCACGGCCTGGTCGACGGCCTTCACGCAGGCGTCGGCGGCGGCCAGCTTGGCCATGTTCGCGGCCTCGCCTGCGGCCATGTCCTCGCCGTCGTCGTAGAGCCGGGCGGCCTTCTGCATCATCAGGCGGGCCAGCTCGATCTCGATGTGGCACTGCGCGAGGGGGTGCGCGATGGCCTGGTGGGCGCCGATGGGGGCCTTCCAGACACTGCGTTCCTTCGCGTACTCGGTGGCGCGGTTCAGCGCGTACCGCCCCATGCCGAGCGCGAAGGCGGCCGTCATGATCCGCTCGGGGTTCAGGCCCGCGAAGAGCTGGAGCAGACCCGCGTCCTCGTCTCCCACGAGCGCGTCGGCGGGCAGCCGTACGTCGTCGAGGACCAGCTCGAACTGCTTCTCGGCCGCCTGGAGCTCCATGGCGATCTGCCGCCGTTCAAAGCCCGGGGTGTCGCGCGGGACGATGAACAGGCACGGCTTGAGGTTGCCGGTGCGGGCGTCCGACGTACGGCCGACGATGAGGGTGGCGTCGGCGATGTCGACGCCGGAGATGAACACCTTGCGGCCGGTCAGGAGCCAGTCGCCGGAGTCGGGGTCGCGGCGGGCCGTGGTGGTGATGCGGTGGGAGTTGGACCCCGCGTCCGGCTCGGTGATGCCGAAGGCCATGGTGCGGGAGCCGTCGGCGAGGCCGGGCAGCCAGGCCCGCTTCTGCGCCTCGGTGCCGAAGCGGGCGATGACGGTGCCGCAGATGGCGGGCGAGACGACCATCATCAGGAGCGGGGAGCCTGCGGCGCCCAACTCCTCCAGGACGATGGAGAGTTCGGCGATGCCGCCGCCTCCTCCGCCGTACTCCTCGGGCAGGTTCACGCCGAGATAGCCGAGCTTCGCCGCGTCCGCCCACAGCTCGTCGGGGTGGCCGTCGTTCGCCACCACGCGGGTCATGTAGTCGCGGCCGTAGCGCTTGCCGAGGGCGGCGACGGCGGCGCGCAGGGCCTGGTGCTCCTCGGTCTCGAGGACGGTGGGGCGGGCGGGGCTCATGCGGACTCCTCCGGTTCGGCGGCGGCCTGGACGACGGCGAGCAGGGCGCCGACCTCGACCTGGCGGCCGGGTGCGGCGTGCAGCGCGGTGAGCGTGCCGGAGGCGGGAGCGCAGACGCGGTGCTCCATCTTCATGGCCTCCAGCCAGACGAGGGGCTGCCCGGCCGTGACGGCCGCGCCCTCGGCGAGCCCTTCGGCGACGCGGACGACGGTGCCCGGCATGGGGGCGAGCAGTGAGCCGGGGGCGCGGCGGGCGGCGGGTTCGGGGAGCAGGGGCAGCGCGGTGAGGGCGGTGTCGCCGCGTGCGGTG
>NZ_JAPSIW010000388.1 GCF_031178505.1 Streptomyces sp.
CCTGACGAGTTCGGGGACGAACACGGCGTTGAGGGCACCGCCGATGAGCAGCGTGTAGACGATGGTGGGGACGGAGTTGCCGACCGCGTACCCGTCGGCGACGAGGCCCGCGCCGAGCGCGGCGGCGACGACGGAGGCGCGGACGAAGCCGGTGGCGCGGGAGACGAGCGAGCCGGCGGCCATGAGGGCGCCGCTGCGCAGGGCGGAGGGGGTCGCCCCGCCGCTTCTCCGGCCGGCCGGGGGTGCGGTGAGCGTGCTCGTCATCGGCGGGCCAGATAGGCCTGGAAGGCGCGGTGGAGCGCCTGGTTGGTCCTGCCGTGCAACGGTGTCTCCCATTCCCCCAGCGTTTCGACGACCTGTCCGCCCGTGCCGAGCTTCCAGCGCAGGAGCCCGTGGGCGCGGTCGTCCGGGTCGAGGGTGGAGGGTACTCCGCGCATGTCGTAGACGGCGGCGCCGAGGGCGCGGGCGTCGAGGAGCATGTGCCACTGGAGGGCGTTGGAGGGGCGGACCTCGCGGCGGTGGTCGGCGGAGGCACCGGTCTGGTACCAGACCCGCCCGCCGACGGTGATCATGGTGTGGGCGGCGAGGATCTCGCCCTCGTGGCGGGCGAGGTAGAGCTGCATCCTGCCCGGGTGCTCGGCGTTGAGGACGGCGTACTGGCGCTCGTAGTACGCGAGCGAGCGGCCGAGACGGAAGCCGTCGCGTTCCTCGGTGACGCGCAGCAGCCGGTGGAACTCGGGCAGATCTGCGGCGGAGCCGATGGTGATCTCGACGCCGGACTTGCGGGCCTTGCGGACGTTGCGCCGCCACTCCTGGTTGAGGCCGGCCCACAGGTCGTCGGCGGTGCGGCCGGCGAGCGGGACCTGGAAGACGTGCCGGGGCTGGGCGTCGGCGCCGTCCTCGGAGTCGCCGCCGCAGCGCTTCCAGCCGCGGGCGCGGAGGCGTTCGGCGACGGCGGCCCCGAGCGGGTCGACCTCGTCGGCGAGGACGTCGCCGAGCCGCCGGCCGGGGCCGGTGCGGGCCTTGACGGTGGCGGCGGTCCAGCGGCGGTAGGCGGGTGAGGGGCCGATGCGGACGGCGAAGGCGCCGAGCGAGCGGAGGTGCTCGAGGAGCGGGGTGAGCCAGCCGTCGAGGTCGGGGTCGGACCAGTCGGCGACGGGCCCTTCGGGAAGGTAGGCGAAGTGTTTGCGGGTGCCGGGGAAGGCGCGGAGCAGAACCAGGGCGACACCGGTGAGCTCGCCCGACTCCGGACCCCAGCCGATGAGTTGGTGGCTCCAACCGTCCTTCACCCCGGCCCACGAGGGGAGTTGGAGGAAGCTGGGGCCGTGCGGCCCGGTGGAGCGGGAGGCGAGGAAGGCGCGGTACGCCTCCGGGGACACCGGGCCGAGCCGGAACGGGCCGCCGGCGGGCGCGGTGCGTGCGGGGTGTGCGGCGGGGAGCGGGGAGCCGGCCGGGACGCGGGGGCCGGCGGGCGCGGCCGTCACGAGAAGCGACGCTGACACAACGGGAGCCTCCTTGTTCCGCCCCTCGGTCGTCGGGGCGCACAGCAGGCTCACAGCGGATTGCGACCGGTCCGCGCGGTGCGTGTGACGGGACGGTGACCGTTCCGCCCCAGCCGTCGTCACAGGGGCCCGCGGCGGCCCTTGGGCCCGGGCGGGCGGCCTAGGGTCCGGAACGTCCCGTCCTTCCCTCTTCCCACCGCGGAGGTCTTCCGTGCTGCCGATACGCACGTCCCGCCCCGTTCTCGCGGCCGTCGCCCTGGCCGTCTCCCTCACCGCCTGTACGGCCCAGGCGGCGGGCGGGCCCTCCGGGACCGGTGGTCCGGCGCCCTCGTCACGGCCGTCCGGTCCCCCGGCGAAGGTCACGGTGGCCGACCCGGCGGCGGGCCGGCCGGTGACGGTGACGGCCGCGGGCGGCACGCTGGAGGCGGTGCGGGTGACCGACGCCAGGGGCGGGACGCTCACCGGGCGGGCCGCCGCGGGCGGCACGCGCTGGGTGTCGGACCGCAAGGCGGTGCCGGGCACCTCGTACACGGTGGAGGTGACGGCGCGCGCGGCGGACGGCGCGAAGTCCACGACCCGGTCCTCGTTCTCCACGCCGGAACCGGAGCGGGTCAACAAGCTGACGCTGGCGCCCGGCAAGAACACCACGGTGGGCGTCGGGCATCCGCTGTCGGTCGTCTTCGACCGGCCGGTGACGCGGAAGGCGGACGTGGAGCGGCAGTTGAGGGTGACCACCTCGAACGGCACGGAGGGGTCCTGGGGCTGGGTGAAGGACTGGTCGGGCCGCGACCGGGCGGACTGGCGGCCCCGCGCCTACTGGAAGCCGGGCACGAAGGTCACCCTGGAGGCGGACCTCAACGGCACCGACTCCGGGGACGGCTGGTTCGTACGGGACTACCGCACCGGCTTCTCCGTCGGCGCCGCGCAGGTGGTGAAGGTGGACCTCGACCGCAAGCGGCTGACCCTCCTCCGCGACGGCCGCCCGGTCCGTACGATCCCGGTCTCCGGCGGCACACCCGGCGGCGACAAGCGCTCCTGGCGCGGCACGGCCGTCCTGATGGCGAAGGAGGGCACGATCAACATGAACTCGGAGACGGTCGGCCTCGGCGACGCCTACGACAAGATGGTCGACCACTCGATGCGGCTGACCTGGTCGGGGATGTACGCGCACGCGGCGCCGTGGAACGCGCGGTACTTCGGCCGGGCCAACATGAGTTCGGGCTGCATCGGCATGGGCGACGCGGACGCGGCCTCCTTCTACGGGCAGGTCCGGGTCGGCGACCCCTTCGAGATCACCGGCGCGGACACCAAGGGCGTGATCGCGGAGGGCAACGGCTACGGGGCGTGGAACGTGGCGTGGCCGGCGTGGCGGGCGAAGAGCGCGCTGCGCCAGGTCACGTCCGGAGAGTAGCGGCGTCCGCCGCAGGGCTGGGGAGTCGCGGGCCGGGCGCGGCTCCCCGGACACGGCCCAGGGCCTTGCTTCCGGAGCACGCCGCTCCCCGGTCCGGTCCGGCCGGCCCGGCGCCTCCTACGCGGTCGCCCGGGCCGGGTCCGTCATCTCCCAGACGAGCAGCTCCGCGCCGTCCGGCGCGGACAGGCGCTGTTCCTCCCCTGCGCTGATCCGGGCCGCGTCGCCCGGACCCAGCTCCTCCGGGCCGATCCGGACCGCGCCCCGCACCACGTGGACGTACACGTGGTCCGCGGCCGGGATGCCCACGTGCTCGCCCGGCGCCGGACGGAGGGCGCGCAGCCGGGCGCCGGCCCGGGGCAGGTCGTAGGCGCCGGCGGGGCCCAGCCCGCGCACCACGCGGTACGCCGGGGTGCCGCCGGGTTCCCGGGGGGCGAGCCACATCTGGACGAAGACCAGCGGGGCGTCGCCGTCGTTGCGCTCGACGTGGCGGACGCCGGCGGCGGAGCTGAGGTGCTGGAGGTCGCCGGGGCGCACCACGGTCTCGTGGCCGGTCGTGTCCCGGTGGGTCAGCTCGCCCTCGACGACCCAGGTGACGATCTCGGTGTGGCTGTGCGGGTGCTCGTCGAAGCCGGCGCCGGGCGCGAGCCGCTCCTCGTTCACGGCGAGGAGCGCGCCGAAGCGGAGGTTGCCGGGGTCGTAGTACGGCCCGAAGGACAGGGCGTGGCGGGTCTCGATCCCGGCCCCGGGATCCCCGCCCGGGTACCGCTCGCCGGCGCGCTGGATGCGTATCACGGGGCCACGGTAGCGGGCCGGGCACCCGGCGGCGGCACGGCCGGGCCCGGTCGCCGGGGCGCGCCCACGGACGGAGCGGCCCGGCCCCGTACCGCCTCCGCGGGCGGGCCGGCCGGCTCCCCGCCGTACCACCCCCGAGGCCCCGCCGGCCGGTCCCGCGCCGGTGCGCGGGCGGGGAAGTCGCCCCGCCACCGCACGGGGGCGTCCCGATAAGGCAGTCTTGTCCCCGTGTCTGATCCCGTGAACGCCCCTCACCCGCACGCCGCGACGCTGAAGCGCCTCGAACAGTCCTCCGGGCGGCTCGCCGCCAACGCCATTGCCCGCATGGACGAGACGCTGCCGTGGTACCGGGCGATGCCGCCCGAGAACCGGTCGTGGATCGGCCTGGTCGCCCAGGCCGGTATCGCGGCGTTCACCGAGTGGTTCCGGCACCCGGAGACGCCGCAGGCGATCTCGACGGACGTCTTCGGCACCGCCCCGCGCGAGCTGACCCGGGCGATCACCCTGCGGCAGACCGTCGAGATGGTCCGCACCACGATCGAGGTCATGGAGACGGCGATCGAGGAGGTCGCGGCCCCCGGCGACGAGTCGGTGCTCCGCGAGGCGCTCCTCGTGTACGCCCGGGAGATCGCCTTCGCCACCGCGCAGGTGTACGCGCAGGCCGCCGAGGCCCGGGGCGCGTGGGACGCGCGCCTGGAGTCGCTGGTGGTGAACGCGGTCCTGTCCGGCGAGGCCGACGAGGGCGCCGTCTCGCGGGCGGCGGCCCTCGGCTGGAACTCGCCCGAGCACGTCTGCGTGGTCCTCGGCACCGCGCCCGACGGCGACAGCGAGCTGACGGTGGAGGCGATCCGGCGGGCCGCCCGGCACGCCAAGCTCCAGGTCCTGACCGGGGTCCTCGGTGACCGGCTCGTGGTCATCGCGGGCGGCAACGACAACCCGCTGGCCGTGGCGAAGGCCCTGATCGGGCCGTACGCGCAGGGCCCGGTGGTGGCCGGCCCCGTGGTTCCCGACCTGCTGGCGGCGACGCGCTCCGCGCAGGCCGCGGCGGCCGGACTGAAGGCGTGTTCGGCGTGGCAGGACGCGCCACGGCCCGTTCTGGCGGACGATCTCCTCCCGGAGCGCGCCATCGCCTCCGACCCGTCCGCGCGCGAGCAGCTGGTGGAGGAGATCTACAGACCGCTGGAGGAAGCAGGCTCGGCACTCCTGGAAACGCTGAGTGTCTACCTGGAGCAGGCGAGCAGCCTCGAAGGCGCCGCGCGCATGCTGTTCGTGCACCCGAACACCGTGCGCTACCGGCTTCGACGTGTGACCGATGTCACCGGCTGGTCACCCTCCGACGTGCGCTCCGCCTTCACTCTGCGGATCGCGCTCATCCTCGGGCGCTTGGCCGACGCCGATCAGCAGTCCTAGACTTTTGTCGAACACCAACAATTCCCCCGACGGTTCTTCGTCCCTGTCCCCACGGGCGTCCGGAGCCGTCCCCAAGAGAGAGTGTGAGGGTGCTCGTACTCGTCGCTCCTGGCCAAGGCGCCCAGACGCCCGGCTTCCTGACTCCCTGGCTCGAACTCCCCGGTGCCGCCGACCGCCTCGCGGCCTGGTCCGACGCCATCGGGCTCGACCTCGCCCACTACGGCACGAAGGCGGGCGCGGACGAGATCCGCGACACCTCGGTGGCCCAGCCGCTGCTGGTCGCGGCCGGTCTGCTCTCCGCCGCCGCCCTCGGTGACGTGACGCCCGGCGCGGTCGCCGGTCACAGCGTCGGCGAGCTCACCGCCGCCGCGCTCGCGGGCGTCCTCGACGACACCGCCGCGCTGCGTCTCGTACGGACCCGTGGTCTGGCGATGGCCGAGGCCGCCGCCATCACCCCGACCGGCATGTCGGCGCTGCTCGGCGGCGACCCCCAGGTGACCGTCCCGCACCTGGAGAAGCTGGGTCTGACCCCGGCCAACGTGAACGGCGCGGGCCAGATCGTCGCGGCCGGCACCCTGGAGCAGCTGGCCGCCCTGGAGGCGGACAAGCCCGAGGGTGTCCGCCGGGTCGTCCCGCTGACCGTGGCCGGCGCGTTCCACACGCACCACATGGCCCCGGCCGTGGAGAAGCTGGAGCGGGCGGCGGCCGAGCTGTCCCCCGCCGACCCGGCCGTGACGTACGTCTCCAACAAGGACGGGCAGGCCGTCGCCACCGGCGCCGAGGTCCTCTCCCGTCTCGTCGGCCAGGTCGCCAACCCGGTCCGCTGGGACCTGTGCATGGAGACCTTCAAGGAGCTCGGAGCGACCGCGCTGGTCGAGGTGTGCCCCGGTGGCACCCTGACCGGTCTGGCCAAGCGCGCCCTGCCGGGCGTGGCCACGGTGGCCCTGAAGACTCCCGACGACCTGGACGCGGCCCGTACGCTCATCGCCGAGCACGCGGCCGTCTGACGAGGAGTGTCGAGAACCATGTCGAAGATCAAGCCCAGCAAGGGCGCCCCGTACGCGCGGATCCTGGGAGTCGGTGGCTACCGGCCCACCAGGGTCGTGCCGAACGAGGTGATCCTCGAGAGGATCGACTCGTCCGACGAGTGGATCCGTTCGCGCTCCGGCATCGCCACGCGTCACTGGGCGTCCCCGGAGGAGACCGTCACCGCCATGTCGGTGGAGGCGTCCGGCAAGGCCATCGCGGACGCCGGGATCACCCCGGAGCAGATCGGGGCCGTGGTCGTCTCCACGGTCTCGCACTTCAAGCAGACCCCGGCCGTCGCCACCGAGATCGCCGACAAGATCGGCGCCGGCAAGCCGGCCGCGTTCGACATCTC
>NZ_JAPSIW010000389.1 GCF_031178505.1 Streptomyces sp.
GCCGCGTCCGATCTCGTCCTCCACCCGGTAGCCCGCCACCTCCCGGCCGAGCAGCCCGGAGGGCCGGCCCGCCGGAAGCCCCGCCTCCCGGTCGCCGCCCGTCACGGCCCCTCACCCGCCGGGCCCGACGGCCGGTGCACGACCTGCGTGGGCGGGGGCGCCGCCCCTCCCAGCCCGGGCACCACCCGCGTCGGCTCGTGGCCGGCGGCCCCCGTGTCCCCTTCGCCGGGACGGCCCGCCGCCTCACCGCCCTCGTCACCGTCCTCGTCGCCGTCCGGGACCGGCGCCCGCCGAGGGGCCGCCGACACCGCGTACGTCCGGAGACCGGAGCCGTCGCAGTACACCCAGCGCTCGTGCTCGGCGTCGTACAGCCACACCGACTCGCCGTCCACGACCATCCCCACCCGCAGCCCGCGCGTGCGCCGCCGGAACGTCTCGCCGTCCAGGCGGCCCGCCGCCAGCTCCTCCGCCGCCCGCCGATAGCGGCCGAGCGCGTCCTCGGCGCGGGCGATCAGCGGCCTGGGATCGGCGGTCCGCGCCGCCGCCCGGCCGGCCGCCGGCGGATCGGCGGGCACGGCGACGAGGAGCCGGGCGTCCACCCAGGCCGTCCAGCCGTTCGAGCACACCACCCGCCCCCAGTCGCCGCTGCGCTCCACCAGCTCCACCGGCAGGAACGCGTCGAGCGGCACCGTCGGCAGCGCCGGATCCGGCGCCTCCCAGGCGGCGAGCCCGTCCCGGGGCACGACGTGGCTCGGCCGGAAGTCCGGCAGGAGGTCGGGTACGGAAAAGCTCACGGGACCACCCTTCCTACCGGCGCCGCATGACGACCGGTTCGTGCCGCCGCAGCAGCCGGGCCACCAGCAGCCCGAGGACGAGACAGAGCACCGCCAGGACGCCCATGTCCAACAGCCAGGCCTCCGCCGTGTGCCGCATGAGCGGGTCGGACGTCTTCTCGCCCGGCACGGTCCTCCCGATGTCGACGGTCGCGCCCATCGCCGCGAACGCCCAGCGGGACGGCACCAGCCAGGCCAGCTGCTCCAGGCCGGGTGTGCCGCGCACGGTGAGGAGGGCGCCGCAGAACACGACCTGCACGATGGCCAGGAGGACGAGCAGCGGCATCGTCACCTCCTCCTTGCGGACGAGCGCCGAGACGAGCAGGCCCAGCATCATCGCGGTGAAGGCGAGGAACGCGACCGCGAGCGTGATCTCCACGAGCGGGGGCAGCAGGACCCCCTTCCCGCCGGGGACGTTCAGGGGCACGCCGACCAGGGCGACGAGGGTGAGCACGACCGCCTGGACGACCGTGATCACGCCGAGGACGACCACCTTGGAGGCGAGGTAGGCGGAACGGGAGAGGCCGACGGCTCTCTCGCGCCGGTAGATCGTGCGTTCCTTGACCAGCTCGCGGACGGCGTTCGCGGCGCCCGTGAGGACACCGCCCACACAGAGGATGAGCAGGACGTTCAGGGTGGACTCGGGGTTGAGCCGGCCTTCCGACAGGGCGCGGGCCATCGCCCCCATCACGAACGGCAGCGCGATCATGATGGCGAGGAAGGTCCGGTCGGCGGCGAGCGCCGCCGCGTACCGGCGGACGAGGGTGCGGAGCTGGGATCCCCAGCTCTGCGCCTTCGGCGGCGGCGCCGGCTCCCCGGCCGCCGCGAGCCCCGCCGTGCCGCCGGCGGCTCGCGGCGGCA
Organism: Streptomyces sp.; assembly: GCF_031178505.1. GTDB lineage: Bacteria > Actinomycetota > Actinomycetes > Streptomycetales > Streptomycetaceae > Streptomyces > Streptomyces gulbargensis. The sequence goes on from NZ_JAPSIW010000389.1 coordinate 1,695, forward strand.
GGGGCACGTCCGCGCGGGCCGTGGCCTCGGCGATGTACCGCCGGTGGACGGGGGAGGAGTGGTACGTCCCCGCCCAGTCGCGTTCCCGGTCGTTCTCGAAGGCCTCGAAGGCCTCCGGCCACTGGGTGAACCCGAAGAAGCCGAGCGCCTCGCCGGGCGGCCCGTAGTAGGCGACCCGGCCGCCGGGCGCGAGCACGAGCAGGCGGTCGCACACGTCCAGGCTCAGCACGCTGTGGGTCACCACGACGACGGTGCGTCCGTCGTCGGCGAGACCGCGCAGCATGTGCATCACGGAGCGGTCCATTCCCGGGTCGAGACCGGAGGTGGGCTCGTCCAGGAAGAGCAGGGAGGGTTTCGTGAGCAGTTCGAGGGCGACGCTCACGCGCTTGCGCTGGCCGCCCGAGAGGCTGTGGATGGGCTGGCCGGCGCGCTCGGTCAGGCCCAGTTCCCGGATCACCTCGTCCACCCGGTCGCGCCGCTCGGCGGGCGCGGTGTCCTCCGGGAAGCGGAGCTCGGCCGCGTATCCGAGCGCCCGGCGCACACTCAGCTGGAGGTGAAGGATGTCGTCCTGCGGGACGAGCCCGATGCGCTGCCGCAGTTCGGCGTAGTCCCGGTACAGGTCGCGGCCGTCGTACAGGACCGTGCCCCGGTCGGCGGGGCGCTGTCCGGTGAGGGCGTTGAGGAGCGTGGACTTGCCGGCGCCGGAAGGTCCGACGACCGCCAGCAGGCACTTCTCGCCCACGGGGAACGACACCTCGTCGAGCAGGGTCTTCCGGCCGTGGTCGACGGTGACGGAGAGCGCCCGCACGTCGAGGGAGACCTCGCCGCTGTCGGTGAACTCGACGAGCTGCCCGCCGATCAGGCAGAACGCGCAGTGGCCGATGCCGACGATGTCGTCGGGGGTGACCCGGGCGTCCGCGACCGGCCGCCCGTTGAGGAAGGTGCCGTTGTGACTGCCGAGGTCGTGGATCCAGTAGGTGCCGTCGGGGTGGGCGCGCAGTTCGGCGTGGTGACGGGAGACGACGAGATCGGCGACGACCACGTCGTTGTCGGGCGCGCGGCCGATGCGGACGCTGTGCGCCGGGAGCGGCCGGACGGAGGTCGGCTGCCGGAAGGTGCCGGTCGCGGCGGGATGCGCGACGGAGGGCGGCCGGTACGCCTCCGGTACGGGCGCGGGGGCGGGACCGGGCCGTGCGTGGGACTCCCGTACGGGGCCGGGCGCGGGGTCCGCGAAGGGCTCGGCGGCGGGGGCCTCGGGGGCCGGGGGCGGGGGTTCGGGGGGTGCGGATGCCGGCGACCCGGGTGCCGGCGGCACCGGCGGGGCGGGCTCCCGGGCTCCTGCGGGCCCCGGCCCGGCTTCCGGCTCCGGAGGCGGAGGCGGAACGGGTTCGGCGAGGACCGCCAGGGGGCCGTCGTCCGGGTGCCCGAACCGCACGGCCGTCCCGGGTCCGACCGCCCGTGGCGTGTCCAGACGCCGTCCGTCCGCGTAGGTGCCGTTCGTACTGCCCTCGTCCGTCAGGGTCCACCGGCCCCCCGCGGCGCGGAGCACCGCGTGGTGCCAGGACGCCCGCGCGTCCGAGAGCACGATGTCACTGGTGGGGTCGCGCCCGATGCGATAGACGCGGCTCGGGTTCATCAGCGTCGCGTCCCCGTCGATCTCGAGGACCAGGGCGGGTGCGGCGGGCGCGCCGGGCCGCTGTCCCATGAGTGAAAGCCTATCCGCCGTTGCCGGTCCGCGCCCGATCTGGAGGCGCGGGTAAGGTGGGCGCCGCCGGCGCGGGGAGGCGGCGGAGGCCGCGCGGGAGCGGCCCGGACACGGGAGGGGACCACGATGCCGAAGGGTGTCACCGGCCGGCGCCCCCGGACGCGTGCGGCCCTCCTGAAGGCCGCCCTGGAGACCTTCGCCGAGCACGGCTTCCACGCCACGACCATCGAGCAGGTCTGCGAGCGCGCCGGCTACACCCGGGGCGCGTACTACTCGAACTTCGCCGGCAAGGAGGAGCTCTTCCTCGCCCTCTTCGACGAGCACGGCGAGCGGATCGTCCGGCGGCTGGCCGAGGCGATCGACGCGCTCGGTCCCGAGGAGCACACGGTCGCGCGGATCGCCGAACTCGCCGCCCGGGTCGAGCCGGAGGAACGCGACTGGTACCTCGTCACCACCGAGTTCACCCTGCACGCCATCCGCGACCCCCAGGCCGCCTGGGTCCTCGCCCGCCACGAGGAGCGGCTGCGCGCCGAGATCGCCCGCGGCCTCGCCCTGGTCCTGCGCCGCGCCGGTCGCGCGCTCACCGTGGACCCCGACCGGTTCGCGCGCCTGATCGTCGCCCTGCGCGAGGGCGGTCTCGCCCAGAGCTACGTGGAACCGGACGCCCTTCCTCCCGGCACCCTGGAACGGGAGTTCCTGCCCGCGCTCCTGGAGGCCTCGACCAGGGACCTGCCGGACGGGCCCGAGCGGGAACCGGACGGGCGCTGACCGGCGGGGAGCTCCGACGCCAGGGGCCGGGGCCCGGCCGCTTGCGGCGCGCCGGGACACCTGACTACGGTCGGCACCGGACGCGGGTGGCAAGCGCTTTCACGCCGTGTTCGCCCCGCCCTCTGCCCCGCCCACGGACCGGAGACGCCGCGTGCCCCTGCCCCCCGCCGATGTCCTGATCTACACCCGCACCGCCGGTTACCGTCACGACTCGATCCCGCACGGGGCCGCCGCGCTCACCGAACTGGCGGCCGGGCTCGGCCTCACGGCCGACGTCACCGAGGACCCGGCGGCCTTCCGTACCGACGGGCTCGCCCACCGTGCCGCCGTCGTCCTGCTCTCCACCACCGGAACCGTCCTCACCGACGAGGGCCGCACCGCCTTCGAGGCCTACCTGCGCGCCGGCGGCGCCCTCCTCGCCGTCCACGCGGCGGCCAACGCCGAACCGGACTGGCCCTTCTACGGCGCGCTCCTCGGCACCCGCTTCGCCGGCCACCCGGAGATCCAGCCCGGCCGCGTCCTCGTCGAAGCCCCCGCGCACCCGGCCACCGCACCGCTCCCGGCCGCCTGGACCTGGACCGACGAGTGGTACGACTTCACCTCCGATCCCCGGTCCGGCGGCGTCCGCGTCCTCGCCCGCGCGGACGAGTCCGCCTACCGGGGCGGCACCCACGGCGCCGACCACCCGCTCGTCTGGTCGCGGCGGATCGACCGGGGCCGCTTCCTCTTCACGGCGCTCGGGCACGCCCCGGAGGCGTACCGCGACCCCGCCTTCCGCGCCCACCTGTCGGGCGCCCTCGCCTGGCTGACCGGAGCCGCGCCGGAAGGCGAGGCCCCGGCGCCCCCGCCGCTCACGGGCTGAGCACCGGGTCACCCCACCGCACCGCCCCTGTTGCGTACGGGCGTCCGACGCGGGAGGTTGCCGGTGGGGGCACGCGGGGGCGAGGGCGGAAGGAGAACAGGTCATGGGCATCGCCACCGTCAACCCCGCGACCGGTGAGACGCTGCGCACCTACGAGGCCCACGGGCCCGACGAGGTGGAGCGGCGCGTCGCCGCCGCGCACGAGGCGTTCCGCCAGTACCGCACCACCTCGTTCGCGGAGCGCGCCCGGCTGCTGCGCGCCGCGGCGGCACTCCTCGACGAGGACACCGAGGACATCGCCCGCACCATGACGGTCGAGATGGGCAAGCCGATCGTCGCCGCCCGCGCCGAGGCCGCCAAGTGCGCCAAGGCCATGCGCTGGTACGCCCAGCACGCCGAGGCGCTGCTCGCCGACGAGCACCCGGGCGAGCACGACGTGCAGGACTCGGGCGCCGACCGGGCCCGCGTCCACTACCGTCCGCTCGGGCCGATCCTCGCCGTCATGCCGTGGAACTTCCCGCTCTGGCAGGTGATCCGGTTCGCCGCGCCCGCGCTCATGGCCGGCAACACCGGCCTGCTCAAGCACGCGTCCAACGTGCCGAGGACCGCGCTCTACCTCGGTGACCTCTTCCGCCGCGCCGGATATGCCGACGGCTGCTTCCAGACGCTGCTCATCGGCTCCCGTGAGGTGGAGGGGGTGCTGCGGGACCCGAGGGTCGTGGCGGCCACCCTCACCGGGAGCGAACCGGCCGGACGGGCCGTCGCCGCCGTCGCCGGCGAGGAGATCAAGAAGACCGTCCTGGAGCTCGGCGGCAGCGACCCGTACATCGTCATGCCCTCCGCCGACGTCGTGCGGGCCGTCAAGACCGCCGTCACCGCCCGCGTCCAGAACAACGGCCAGTCCTGCATCGCCGCCAAGCGGTTCATCGTCCATCAGGACGTCTACGACGACTTCGTGGAGCGCTTCACGGCCGCGATGAACGCGCTCACCGTCGGCGACCCGCTCGACGAGGCCACCGACGTCGGCCCGCTCGCCACCGAGCGCGGCCGTTCCGACCTGGAGGAGCTCGTCGACGACGCCGTACGGCGCGGCGCCACCGCCCTGTGCGGCGGGCGGCGCCCCGACGAACCCGCCCTGCGGGACGGCTGGTACTACCGGCCGACCGTCCTCACCGGCATCACGCCGGAGATGCGGATCCACCACGAGGAGGCCTTCGGTCCGGTCGCCACCGTCTACGCCGTCCGGGACGCCGACGAGGCCGTGGCCGTCGCCAACGACTCGCCCTTCGGACTGAGTTCCAACGTCTGGACCCGAAAGGACGAGGAGATCACCCTCTTCGTCCGCGACCTGGAGGCGGGCGGCGTCTTCGTCAACGGCATGACCGCCTCGCACCCGGCGCTGCCCTTCGGAGGGGTCAAGCGCTCGGGGTACGGCCGCGAACTCGCGGGGCCCGGCCGCC
>NZ_JAPSIW010000390.1 GCF_031178505.1 Streptomyces sp.
GTCAAGGCCCAGCGCAGACAGCATGTCATTCCCCCCGGAACTGCTCATCTCTCATACAAAAAGATCATCATATGCCCGCAGCGGGAGGGCAGAAGGAAGGGGTCATGTACCTCGTACACGCGCACTTGCGACCGCCGGCCCAGGGCGGCGAACTGCCATCCGACGTGCGCGCACTCGTCCACGGGTGCGCCCGCCCCGGGGAGGGCGTGGAGCACGTCAGCGTGCACGGTGACGTGCCCTCGGCGCCGGTGCTGGGTCTCTTCCTCCTGGCCGAGTCGCTGGCCCGGGCGGAAGCGAGCGCGGCAGCCGTCTGCGGCCGGCTCCTGGAGAGCCGCCCCGAGTTGTCGGGCTGGACCCTCCTGCGCGCGGAAGCCCCCCTCATCGTCATCGACGGACAGTGAGGCCTGGCACCGTCCGGAGCTCCGACGTTCCGGGCCGGTCCGGCGGAACACCGAACGCCCGGCGCCGAGCGGGCCGCCCGACGATCGACCGGGGCTGCCCCCGCCGCAGGTGGACACAAACGGCCGCTGCCGTTTCCGTCCACGCGCCGGCCCTTCCACCTCCACCGGCGTGCGGCGAAAGTAGTTCTCGTCCGAACGGACACCACCCAGAAGGCACGCAGACCGGAAAGCGCCACCGCGGGGCGCCACCGATCCGATCCAGGCCGCGTGCCCGACGTGCCGTCACCACCCAGGAACGGAAGAACCCCATGTCCCGCACGCACATCGCTCAGGCCGCCGCGGTCCTCACGCTCGCCCTCGTCGCCCCGCTGTTCGCCGCCTCGACAGCAGCTGCTGAGCCCGCCCCGTCCGTCCCCACCGTCACGGCGCAGGGCAACATGGGCTGGCAGTAGGCGCGTGGCGGACGGTGGCCGCGGCCCCCGAGGCGGCCGGCCGCACCGCCCGCACGGCCTCCGTGAGGGGAGCTCACCCAGGCGCCGCCACCGTGCCGCACCATGCTCCGGGGTGCTCCTCCTTCCTCCCCGTCAGGCCGTACGCCCTTCGCGTTGCCACCCGGCGGTGACCGCCGGGGCCGGCCCGGAGGGGCCGAAGGCGGAGGAGAACGCGGCGTTCACCATCAGGGCGTGATGCGCCAGAATGCTCACTCATGAGCGAAATCTGTGAGCTGGTGACGCGCCTCGGACTGGAGCCGCACCCTGAGGGCGGATGGTTCCGGCGCACATGGCAGACCGGCTCGGCAGCCGTTCCGGACGGGTTCGCGGGACCGCGCCCGTTCGCGACGGGCATCTACTTCCTCCTCCACCCCGGTGAGGTCTCCCGCTGGCACCGGCTGCGTTCGGACGAAATGTGGCTGTGGCACCGCGGCAGCCCGCTGACCCTGCGGCTCGGCGGCAGCGCGGCTGCTCCCGAGGAGGCGGGCGTCGTCGTGGTGGGGCCCGACATCGAGGGCGGGCAGAAGCCCCAGTTCCTCGTCCCCGCCGGCGTCTGGCAGACCGCACAACCAGCAGGCGACGAACCGGTCCTGGTCTCGTGCGTCGTCGCCCCGGGCTTCGACTACGAGGATTTCGAGATGCTGTGACACCGTACGCAGCCGCGCCGAGGAGGAGGGGGAGTGGCGCCGGGGCCCGCACAACACGGCACACACTCTCCCTCACGGCGCATTTACCCCCCGGGGTATCTGGACCCCACCGTAACAGATATACCTAGGGGGGTATCTGGGGAGGCCTGTGACGACCATGGCGCGGGCCGTCGCCCCGAGGCGGTGGGGGAGGGAGGAGCGGGTCCGAGTGCGGCTCGGTGCTGATCGCGGCAGGATCGGTGCGAGAGGACCGCAGGAACGAGCATGCGGGTGGCGGGCGGAGCGGTCGGCAGCCCGTGCATGAGGTCGCGGGCCCCGGACGTGAAGGCGATGACGTCCCCGCCTTCCGGGGGTGGCGGCGGACCGTGGGCGGAGTTCTCGCCGCTGTGGACCGTCGCGGGCCCGGGGCGCGCCGGTGGTGGCCCGCCGGGGACCGGTGACGAGTTCGCCGAGCCCGGCAAGAGCGTCGGCGACCCGTCCTTCACGCAGGCGTGTGACGGCAGGGTCGGGCGGCGCTCTGACGTGCCGGGCGCCGCCGACGGATCGTCACGGATAAATCAACTCGTGATTCGCCATCATGGTGACGAACTTCTCGATCCTTTTGGCCCGCGTCTCGGGTTTCTTGGCGCTCTGTACGCGATACAGGATCGCGTACCTGTTCCTGCTGTTCAAAGTGGCGAAGAATTCCGCCGCCTCGGGAATTTCCAGCAGAGCTTCCTGCAGGTCGTCCGGGACGGTGATCTTGCTCTGCGAAGCGTAGGCCGCCTCCCAGCGTCCGTCGGCCATGGCGGCGTCGATCTCCCGTTGGCCCGCCGGCCGGATCCGGCCGTCCGCGGCCAGTCGTTCGGCCCGCCCCCGGTTCACCTGGGACCAAGGGCTCCTCTTGGTCCGTGGCGTGAAACGCTGCCGCCAGTACAGGTCGTCGACCCTGTCGCGCTGACTGTCGATCCAGCCGAAGCAGAGGGCGACGTCGAGCGCTTCGGTGTAGGAGATGCCGGGAATGCCGCCGGCCTTCTTCGCGATCTTCACCCACACCCCGGCTTCACTTTCGTGATGATCCTCCAGCCACCGTTCCCACTCGGCTTGATCCCGGAAAGGGATGGTCGGTTCGCTCATACGCCGATCCAACCAGAAGGCGATGGTCCCCGGACCTTTTTGTCGAAGCCCTGGTGTCCGAAGTGGGGGACGCCGAGTCCGTGCCGGGGCGGCGGCGCGGTGTCGTCACTCCATCGAGGTGCGGCGGGCATAGGCGCGGGCCGCGCGGGCGCGGTCACCGCAGCGGGTGGAACACCACTGGCGCCGGCCGTGCTTGAGCAGGAAGCGGTTGCGGGGCGGGGAGGCACAGGCGGTCAGGCGGGCGGCGTCGGCGGCGGTGAGCAGGTCGGCGGTGTCGGTGGCGATGAGCGCCAGGGCGTGTTCGACGATCGCGGTGGTGGGGTGGGGTGCGGCGCGACAAGGCGCCGTCTTGCCGTCCCACAGCAGGAGGGATGCGGTGGGGACGCGGCTCATGGCCCTCGTTGATCGCCCTGAGGGCGGCGGGGAGGGCGGGCTGCCCGGCGACTCGGGAGGCCAGGAGTGACCTGACCTGTTCACGCAGTGAGGGCAGCTGCGTCGCGCACGCCGCCAGGCCGGTGCCGGGCGGGGCGAGGTCGCGCTGCGCCAGCCACCGCGGCCCTGGCCCCCGGCCGCATCGACCTGGACCTGGGCCGTGCCCCGGGCACCGATCACACCACGGCCGCCGCCCTGCGCCGCGGCGCGCACGACGCCGAGGACTTCCCGTGACAGGTGGTCGATCTGCTGAGCTTCCTCGGCGACGACTTCCCGGCCGCGCACCCCTACGCCGGCCGCGTGTACGCCGTGCCGGGGCCGGCCCAGGACCGGCTCAACGGCGTCACCCCGCCCACCGGCCACCTGCCGGTGGGCTGCTCGGCTCGTCCGGCTACTCCGCCCAGCTCGCCGCCCGGCTCGGCCGGCCGTTCGCCTTCGCCGCGCACTTCAACCCACGCGACGTCGTGGCCGCCTTGCGGCCGTACCGCGAACGGTTCACCCCGTCCGAGGCCCTGTCCGAGCCGTACGCCCTGGTCAGCTTCACCGTCGCGGCATCCGAGGACGAACGTGAGGCGTGCCGCCAGGCCGGGACCCTGGCACACGCCATGCTCCGCATGTTCCAGCGCGAGTCCTCCCTGCTGCCGTCCCCCGAGGAAGTGGACGCCTACCCTACGACGCCGAAGAACGCCAGGCCGTCCACAGCTGGCTGTCCCACGTCCCGCACGGCACCCCCGAGCAGGGCACCGCCCACCTGAACCTCGTGCAGAGGGACTCCGGCGTCGACGAGCTCATGATCGGCAGCGTCGGCCACTCCTTCGAGGCCCGGCTGCTTTCCACCGAGCTGATCGCCGACACCTACGGCATGCCCGGCGGCCCGCACTGACCCAGGGGGCGTGCCCCCGTCCGGGCCACCACCCTTCACCGCAAGCCGCCTGGTTGTCCAAGGCTCCCGACGCGCCACCCCGCGGTCGGCGTCCGCGCTCCGCTCGGCTGGAGGACGGCACGCCGTACGAGAGGTGGACCGGGTCGCCGGGTCGGAAGCCGGCCGAGGGCAGGACCCCCCGCATGCGCTGAGACGCCAGGCAGGCCCGGACGGGCCCGCACTGCTTCCCGGCCGCGTCGATACGGTGGCGGGCGGCGCGGTCCGCTCGGCGAGTCGGCTCGGGTCACGCTCGCAGCGGGCGGCGTCCAATTGACGGTTCCTGGTCTGCCTTCTGACGTTCCGTCCGCGCCGTCATGACGACGACGGAGGTGGCGGCCACGTGGTCGTCGGCCTTGCGCCTCCCGCAGTGCCGGAGCCCAGGCGCTCGCGCCGGTAAGGCCTTCATGAATCCGGCCGACCAGCCCTCCACCGACCGCCAGGCGCTGACCGGTGACACGCGACGGAGCCCGCTCCGGGACCACGCCGCCACCGCGGCCCGTCTCCGGTCCCCATGAGCCGGGGCCCTTGAAGGTCGGTGGTGATCGCCTGAGATACTGGCGGCATGACGGTTCCCTTCCTTGTCGGCAGCGTCGTTCTCGTCGGTGTCCTCACCATGGCTGTGTGGGTCTGCATCGAGTTCGTGCAGGCTTGCCGGGACCGGCGCGCCTGAACCCCGAGCGGACGCCAAGTCCCAAGCGCGCGCCTGGGGCTCCGCTTCGCTCTGTGCCGGGGCGTCGTACGCGCTGCCTCCGCCGACGAGGTCGCCCGCTCCCTGGCGGCGCGGCCGGCAGGCGGGCGTGGAGGATCCCGCTGCACCTGCGGGTCTTCTTCGTGAGACCCGGTCAGGCCCGGTGGCTGCTGCGGGCTTTCGCCGGCCCGCGCCCCCGCACCGACGGCGCGGCCGTGGTGCGGGTATGCGCGCCGGACGGAACCGGGGCCGCGTCCCCGTCCCGGTGGACGGGGGACGGGCCTCTCCTCCCCGGCGGACCGGGGCGGTGCGCGCGCCCCCACCGCCGGTGCTCTCGGCCCCGACCTCGATCCGCTGCTTCGCGACCCCACGACCCCGCGCCCTGACGGCCGCCGAACGTGCCACGGCCGGCGAGTGGACCGCCCGGCAAGCTGCACGCGGCCCGGCCCCATAAACACCGGCGTGACCTCACCATCGCCGGGAGCCGCCACGACAGCCGGCCCACGCCCGGCCGGGCGCCCAGACCTCCAGGGTTGGGGTCCGCATCACCCGGATCCACCGAGTTGGGGGACGCTGAAGGCGGTGTCCGGCGCCGGAGGGGGTAAGCGGGACAGCACACGACCAACGCGTGCGCCGAGGAGAGAACATGACTGACGACGCCTACCTGTTTCTCGCGGACGGCTCGGCCACCCCGCCGGGCGCGCCGCTCGCCTCCGTGGGGGATCTGGCCTGTCTGGAAACTCCCGCGGTACGGGCCTGGCTGGACGCGCACGGCGTCACGTCCGCCTCGGGCGAGCTCCGGCTGCTGCCGCCCGAGGAGACGGGCGCCATCCCGGAGGGGGCGGAGAAGCTGCCCGTACCGCTGAGCGACGAGGAACTGCTCCAGCTGCGCCACGCGCTCGCGCCCGGCGCCCTCGCCCGGGTGGAGGAGGAGCTGCTGGCCTACCGGGACTGCGCCGGTGACCGTGACGCGCTGCTCGCCCGGGCCGTGGCGGCGGGCGTCGCGCCGCACCGCATCGTGGAACTCACGGGCGAGGACCCGGCGACCGTGAACTCCGTGGTGTCCGCGGCCGCGGGTCGACGGGGCTGACACCGCCGGGGTGGAACAGGGCGCGGTCCGTCGGGGGCACGGCCGGGACGCACTGGTCATATGTGAGCAGACGCTGTCGCGCATGCTCGCCCTTGGCACCCGGCAGCGCCGCCCCCGACGCGCTCCACGGGACGGCGTACGGCGGCCGCTCGCCCGGAGCTGACCGTGGACGTGGAGAACCGGATCGACGTACGGCGGGCCACGCGGGCCCTCGGGAAGGTGGCCCTGGAGCCGTGAACGGGCCGGGCCACGACCGGCCTCGTGCCGGGATCGTGGGGGCCCGGAGCGTGCAGCTCGCCGGAGCGGAGCAGGGGTGACCTCGGTGGAATGCGGAGCGGAACGCCGACGGGTCCAGGTCTTGTCCGGATAGGAGCGGCGTCCGCCCGCACGACACGGCCCGCGGTGCCCGGTGCCTGGGGTCTCCCCGGGCCCGCCCACAGGGCCCGGGGGAGAATCGCAAGCCGGAGGGTCACCCTCGTACCGGGCGTACCCGGGTGATCCCGACAACGTCGGGGGCGCCTTCCGAGCCGTAACGGCTACGGGGCGTAGCCCGCGTGCCGGGCGCGACTTTTCGGACAGGCTCTAGTCTTCTGAGTCAGGAATTCTGTTCAGATATGAGGCGAGGCGTTCGAGGATCTCGTCTGCGGTCTTGGTCCAGATGTAGGGCTTTGGGTCGGTGTTCCATGCGGCGATCCAG
>NZ_JAPSIW010001057.1 GCF_031178505.1 Streptomyces sp.
CTCGATCCCGCCCCAGACGGCAGTTTCACGGTCACCCTGGCCACCGGCGGCCATCCGCCCGCCTACCACCTGAGCCCCACCGAGGAAGGCGGTGTACGGGTCGAGGCGGTCCGCGCCAAGGGCGGCATGCTGGTCGGCGCGATCGCCGAAGCCACCTTCGCCTCACGCACCCTGCACCTGGCACCCGGCCAGGGCCTGCTGCTCTACACCGACGGCCTGACCGAAGCCCGCACCGCCGATGGCCACATGCTCGCCGACACGGGCCTGACCGACTTCCTCGCCCACCGGCCGGCGCCGGTCAGTGCCGGCTCCCTGATCGACGACACCGTCGCACTCCTGGACACCCTCCCCGACACCGAACGCGACGACGTGGCACTGCTGGCCCTGTCCGTCCCCCCACCCGATGCCGCTCCCGCAGGTATCACCACCACCGCTCACAGCGCCGCCGCCCCGACCGCCGACGTCTTTGTCGGGCAGGAGAACCGACGCCCATGACCGACGCACTCCACATCGACGTCCCGCACACCGACGGGACCCTGGCCGTGATCGCACTGTCCGGTGAATTCGACATCACCACCGCACCCGCCGTGCGGACCCGCGCCCTCGAGCTCATCACGAACGGCCACCCCCATTTGGTCGCCGACCTGGCGAGCGTCACCTTCTGCGACTCCTCAGGGCTGGGCGCCCTCGTCGGCATCTGGCGCTGCGCCAAGGACGCCGACGGCTCGCTGACCCTGGCGGCCATCCCCGGCCGGCTGAGCCGCCTGCTCAGCATCACCGGGATGGACACCTTCCTGCCCACCTTTCCCAGCGCCGACGCCGCGCTTGCCGCACGTCAAAGCAACCGCACCACCGCCTGAAACCTCTCGCGCTTCGAGTGCACTCGTCGGCATCGGCACCGACGGAACGACGATCGCCGTTGCCGTCGACCACGCGCCGCGCATCCTGGTCTGCAGCGGCATCATCGGCGGCAGCACGACCATCCTGCGCACCCCCGCCACCCGCCCCGCATCTCCCACCTCTGCGCAAAAGACCTGCCGACGGTCACGACCGGTGCAACGTGGCCGGCATCACGACGCCCTCGCCCTCGTCGGCGCTGCGGGCGGGGCCGGGCCGTCGTACGGTGCGGAGCACTGATCCAGTGACCGGAGCAGTGAAGGCGCCCCGTGGCGGGGGCGTCTCGCCACAACCGCCCGGTGATCAGCGACCGCCGCTCCCACTGGCTCAGCTCCGTCACCGCCGCACTCACCCGGCGCCTCGCGCACCGCGGACCCCACGCCGGCAGCTGGTCGAAAGCAGCCGCCGTCGGACGATGGCTGGCATCCCAACGAATTCGAGGTCCCAAGAGCACTCACCCGGCCACGCTCCTGGAGGTGGAGAGACGCCCTCTCAGGTCGTCGGGCATGTCCGTAACCGCCCCGGCCACCGGCGGGTTGAGTTCGGCATGCACACACGAACTTTCGCCAGAAGTGTCGGTACCGGCTGCACGGTCGTTCTCGGAGTACTCCTCGGCGCTCAGCCCGCCTCGGCCGGCGGCATCCTGCCCATCGCCAGCCC
>NZ_JAPSIW010000391.1 GCF_031178505.1 Streptomyces sp.
CCACCGACGACACCAGCCGCAGGGCCCACTACCGCAACGCCTACCGGACCCTCGACCAGCTCCTCGCCATGGGCGCGCTGCCGGTCGTCAACGAGAACGACACCGTCGCCACGGACGAGATCCGCTTCGGCGACAACGACCGGCTCGCCGCCCTCGTCGCCCACCTCGTCCGCGCCGACCTGCTCGTCCTGCTCTCCGACGTCGACGGGCTCTACGACGGCGACCCCTCCAAGCCCGGCACGACACGGATCGCCGAGGTCACCGGGCCCGAGGACATCGCGCACGTGGAGATCGGCTCCGCCGGCAAGGCCGGGGTCGGCACCGGCGGCATGGTCACCAAGGTCGAGGCGGCCCGGATCGCCGCCGCCGCCGGGATCCCGGTCGTCCTCACCTCTGCCAGCCGCGCCGCCGACGCCCTCGCGGGCCGCGACACCGGCACGTACTTCCACCGCACCGGCCGCCGCTCCGCCGACCGGCTGCTCTGGCTCGCCCACGCCTCCACCCCGCAGGGCTCCCTCACCCTCGACGACGGGGCCGTCCACGCCGTCGTCGAGGGCAAGAAGTCCCTGCTCGCGGCGGGCGTCGCGGCCGTCGAGGGCGATTTCGTGGCCGGTGACCCGGTCGAGCTGCGCGACACCGAGGGGCGGGCCGTGGCCCGCGGACTCGTCAACTTCGACGCCAAGGAGATCCCCCGGATGACGGGCCGCTCCACGCACGAGCTGGCCAGGGAACTGGGCCCGGAGTACGCCCGCGAGGTCGTCCACCGGGACGACCTCGTGGTCCTGGCCTGAGCGGACGCGGCCGGAAAGCGCGGCGGAAGCGCTTGCGAAACCCCCTCCGAAACGGCTGAAAGTCCTGCCATCCGGAAGGGACGTTCACCAAAACCGCCCCATCCACCGCCGCGGACTGGTCAACTTTGTCTCGGGGGTAACAGCAAGGCGGGGTACAGCACCACACGCATCACACAGGAGGCCGCCGGTGAGACGAGCGCGCCCTGGGGCACCGCCCCGCGGGACTGGCGAACGCGCCCTGACCAGTGTCGAGGCCGGAGCCGACTTCGACCAGGCACGGAACAGGGCCACGGACGGGACGACGGAAGGGGCCACCGAGACACCCGCGGCACGGGCCGCCGCCGAGGAACGGCCCGTGTCCAAGCTCTGGCACATCACCCTCAGCGTGTCCGGCGTCGAGTCGCCGCTGCAGGAGGTGCGACGGGGTCTGGAGCAGCTGGCACACGACCACCCCTTCCTGCTGACCAGCCGCTACGCCGGCGACCACGCCGAGATCCGGTACTGGGAGGAGGCCCGTGACCTGCACGACGCGGCGGCCGTCGCCCTGCGCCTGTGGGGCGAGCACCGGCAGACCGCGAAGCTGCCGCCCTGGGAGATCGTCGGCCTGGAGGTCATCGACCGCGAGACCTACCACCAGCGGATCGCGGAGGGCTACGGCCCGCCGCCGGCCGCCCCGGTCGGCGTCCACCCCTACTGAGCGGCTCCCGCCGGGGGCGGACGCCCGTCTCGGAGTGCGGGACGGCGATGAGATACGTGAGGGATGTCCGCAGAGGTACCAGTACCCTGCGGACATGACCTCGCTCACGCCCCTCGACAACCTCACCCCGGTCACCCGGGCCGCCTACCGGGCCCGTGGCGCCGCCGCGCAGATCGCGCCACTCCCGCGCGCCGCCAAGGACGACGCCCTCCTGGCGATCGCGGACGCCCTCGAAGTCCGCACCGCCGAGATCGTCGAGGCCAACGCCGAGGACATCGCCAAGGCCCGCGAGGCCGGCACCAGCGAGTCGATCATCGACCGCCTCACCCTCACTCCCGAGCGTGTCCGGGCCATCGCCGCCGACGTCCGCGACGTCGCCGCCCTGCCCGACCCCGTCGGTGAGGTCGTCCGGGGCTCCACCCTGCCCAACGGCATCGACCTCCGCCAGGTCCGCGTGCCCCTCGGCGTCGTCGGCATCATCTACGAGGCCCGCCCCAACGTCACCGTCGACGCCGCCGCGCTCTGCCTCAAGTCCGGCAACGCGGTCCTGCTGCGCGGCTCCTCCTCCGCGTACGCCTCCAACACCGCCCTGGTGAGGGTCCTGCGCGACGCCATCGGCGGGGCCGGCCTGCCCGCCGACGCCATCCAGCTCGTCCCCGGCGAGTCCCGCGACTCGGTGCGCGAGCTGATGCGCGCCCGCGGCCTGGTCGACGTCCTCATCCCGCGCGGCGGAGCCTCCCTCATCCGCACCGTCGTGGAGGAGTCCACCGTCCCGGTCATCGAGACCGGCACCGGCAACTGCCACGTCTACGTCGACGCCCAGGCCGACCTGGACACCGCCGTCGACATCCTGATCAACTCCAAGGCCCAGCGGGTCAGCGTCTGCAACGCCGCCGAGACCCTCCTCGTCCACCAGGACATCGCCGAGGCGTTTCTGCCCCGCGCCCTGGCCGCGCTCGCCGAGGCCGGGGTCACCGTCCACGCCGACGAGCGGGTCCTCGCCCACGCCGAGGGCTCCAAGGCCACCGTCGTCCCGGCCACTCCTGAGGACTGGGAGACCGAGTACCTCTCGTACGACATCGCCGCCGCCGTCGTCGACGACCTCGACAAGGCCGTCGAGCACATCCGCATGTGGTCCTCCGGCCACACGGAGGCCATCGTCACCACCTCCCAGGCCGCGGCCCGCCGCTTCACCCAGCTGGTCGACTCCACCACGGTGGCCGTGAACGCCTCCACCCGGTTCACCGACGGCGGCCAGTTCGGCTTCGGCGCCGAGATCGGCATCTCCACCCAGAAGCTCCACGCCCGCGGCCCCATGGGCCTTCCGGAGCTGACCTCGACCAAGTACATCGTCACCGGCGACGGTCACATCCGGTAAACACCCCCTTTCGGCGGGGCGGGGAGGGTTCGCACTCTCCCTGCCCAAATCTCCCTCCCCGGGCTACGCTGAGGACGTGCCGGACGACGTGGGGGGCAGGCCGCCTGACGGCCGGGACCCCGAGGACTGGGACAACCGCGGAGGCGCGGACGAGGACTACGCCGCCGTGGTCTTCGACGAGGACTTCGTCCGGTCCGCCCCCGTCCACGAGCCGACCGCCGTCGAGCGGCTCCTCGCCGCCGCCCAGGCCCGTGCCGAGGCCGAATCCGCCCGGGCCCGCGCCGGCGGTGGACACGGTGACGAGGACTTCTGCGAGGACGGCTACGACTCCGGCCTCACCTACGAGCCCGACGACGTCGGCGACGACGCCAGCCCCTACGGACCTCACGGTGGCGCCCTGCGGCCCTACCGGGGCAGCGCCCGCTGGCACCGGCCCGTCGCCTGGCTCCTCGCCCTCCTGATGGGCGTCGGCATGGTCGCCCTCGCCTTCAGCGCCGTCTACCGGGGCGCCACCGCCAACCGCCAGGACCGGATCACACCCCCGGCCACCACCGGCGTCGACAAGCCGAACCCGCACCCCGCTCCGCCGGCCGCGCCCGCCCTCCACGCGCCCCCCGCGCTCCTCACCCCCTCGGCCGAACCGGCCCGTCCCGAGTACGCGGCGCCGCCGGCCTCCCCGGGATCGCGCGCCCGCACCCCCTGACCGGGGGCACCCTCCACACCCCTGGCCGAAGTGCGTCCGCGCCCGGCGTTTACCGAGGCCCCGACCGACCTACCCTGAAGGTATGGCAGGGCGTGGCGACCCGCCTGAGGGGACGCCCGACGGGCTCCCCGGCGGTGGTGAGGACGAGTACCGATCCGTCGTCTTCGACGAGTCGTTCGTCCGCGCTGCCCGCCTCCAGGAGTTCTCCGCGCGGGAACGGATGGGCGAGCACGCCCAGGCCGTCCGCAGCCGGTCCCCCGGGGAGGACGGCGTCGCCCGGGGCGGCGGCTCCCGCCAGGCCCTCCTCCTGGTCCTGCTGATCCTCCTCGCCTTCGGCACCGCCATCTACCTGGGTGTCCGCAACCCCTACCTGCCGCCCGCCGACGAGCGGGCCGCCCCCTTGCGGACGACCGTGGTCCCGCTGGCCCCGCAGCGGACCGTTCCCGGCGGCGAACCGGCCAGCCTGTTCTCCCGAGGCCCCGCCGCCGAGCACCGCAGCGGAGCGGCCGGCATCAACCTCCCCGTCGCCGGACGCACCCCCCACTTCTCCGAGAGCCAGGTCGTCACCGCCCTCGGCATCGCCAAGGACTACCTCGTCGCCTCCTCGCTGGAACCCGGCGTCCTGTCCGGCGCCACCGTGCGGCCCGCGCGGCTTCTCCTCGACCCCGACCAGCTGGCCCAGTTCGACCGGAGCGTGGAGGCCCCCGCCGACGACGGCCGCCACGCCGAGGCGGGCTGGCTCGTCCGATTCGACCCACGGACGGCCGTCCTCGCCGACCCCGCCGTCCGGGTCCAGGGCACCCTCCGCTTCGAGGAGACCGGCCCCGAGACCCTGGACGTCACCGCCGACCACACGTTCACCTACGCCCTGCGGGCCCCCGGCGCCCCACCGGAGCGGGCCTCCCTCTTCACCGTCCAGCGGCAGACGCACTTCCGCTTCGACCGCGAGGACCTGCGCATGCACCGCACCGAGCTGCTCACCAGCACCGTCCTGGCCGGTCCCCAGGCGTGCGGCGCCGACACGACCGGCTCCCTGACACCGCTCCTGGCCGGAGCCGGTGTCCCCGAGGCGGGTACGGCGCGGGCCACCGACCCGTACGCCACGGCCCGCCCCGCCGCCCCGTCGCTCTGCGGCGCGCTGGCGCCGGGCGCTCAGCCCTCGCCCTGAGCGTCTCTGCCCGGCCCGTCCTTCTCCTCGCCACCGCCGGAGCCGCCGTCCGGGGCCTTGCCACCACCCTGGCCGCCGCCGAACCGGTTGCGCAGCCGGCCGCCCAGGTCGCCCGCCAGGTCCCCGGCGCCGCCCGCGATGTCCCCGACCAGCTTCATCAGCGGGTCCTTGCTGGTGCGTACCGTGTCGGCGTAGTGCCCGGCCGACTCGCGGAACGAGTCCGTGACCGAGGCGTCCTTGTCCTCGGAGCGCTTCGGGTAGTGGCCGTCCATGATCCGCTGGAAGTCCCGGCTCTCCGACCACTTCTTCAGCTCCGCCGCCCGGACGGTGGTGAAGGGGTGCGAGCGCGGCAGCACGTTGAGGATCTTCAGGACGGAGTCCCGCAGGTCACCGGCCTTCTCGTACTCGTCCGCCTGGGCGAGGAACGCGTCCACGTTCATCTCGTGCAGGTGGTTGCCGCCCGCGATCTTCATCAGCCCCCGCATGGAGGCCCGCACGTCCTGCCCCACCAGGAGACCGGCCCGGTCGGCGGACAGTTCCGACTTGCGGAACCACTCGCGCAGCGCCGTCACGATGGCCATGATCGCCACGTTGCCCAGCGGGATCCAGGCCACCTTCAGGGCCAGATTGGTCAGGAACAGCAGGACCGTGCGGTACACGGAGTGCCCCGACAGGGCGTGCCCGACCTCGTGGCCGACGACCGCCCGCATCTCCTCCTCGTCCAGGAGCTCCACCAGACCGGTGGTCAGCACGATGATCGGCTCGTCCAGGCCGATGCACATCGCGTTCGGCTTCGGGTCCTGCGTCACGTACATCGGCGGGACCTTCTCCAGGTCCAGGATGTAACAGGCGTCCCGCAGCATGTCGTTGAGGTGGCTGAACTGCGCGTCGCTCACCCGGACGGAGTCCGAGAGGAAGAGGAGTCGCAGACTGCGCTCGGGCAGCAGCCCGCTGAGCGCTTTGAAGGCCGTGTCGAAGCCGCTGAGCTTCCGCAGCGCCACCAGCGCCGAGCGGTCGGCCGGGTGTTCGTAGGCCCGCGAGGAGATGCCGGGGAACCGCTTGCGCTGCCTGCCCGGCACGCTCCCCTGATGGTTCTCGGTCATGGATGCCCCCTGTTCGTACGAGTCGGTGCTCGTCCCCCTGACGACCCCAGCCTAGGCGCTGGCGTTACCGTGTGGCGGGGCCTGTGGATAACTCGGGCACCGCGGACGACCGAGGAGCACGACCGACATGCCGGACACCGGCCACACCACCGATCTCGCGGCCGCCCTGTGGGGGCTCGCCGCCGCACAGGACGGACCGGGCGACACGCTCCGTATCGTCCTGCTGGTCTCCCTCGTCGGCGGCGCCCTGCTCGCCTGGTTCCTGCTCCGGGGCTACGGCCGTGACGACGCGGACCGCGGGGACGACGACGCCAACGCCTGAGTCGGCGTGAGAGTGCCCTGACCGCCCGCATACGATGTGCGCGAAGTCTCCGCTCCCACCCCCGATCGATAGGTCCTGCTGAAGATGAGCCTCCACAGCACCGCCGCCAACCTGGTCACGCTCGCCTCCGAGGGCGCCGAGCACGGCGGCAACCACGCCAGCCTCAACCCGTACGTCACGGGCGGCGGCGCCTTCCTCGCCCTGATGCTGCTGCTCTGGATCACCACCCGCTTCAACCGCGACCGCTGAGCCGGAAGACCGCCGATCCGGTGTCCGCCGCCGTGCCAGTAGGCTCTGCACGCATGGGAGAGCAGG
>NZ_JAPSIW010001058.1 GCF_031178505.1 Streptomyces sp.
TCGGCCTCGTAGCGGGTGGTCGCGGCCTGCGCCGTGGTGCCGGACAGCGCCACGAGCGTGCCGGCCAGCAGGCTCACGCTCGCGGTGACGGATCGGGTGCGCATCGATGGGCTCCTGGGTGTGGGGGGCGTGTCGGCCAGAATTCAGATGAGTGAACGAGAGGTGCCGAGAATGAGGCTAGAAAGCGCTTTCATCGACGCTAGGGCGAGCATCGTGAACACGTCAATACGTAGGAACGTGGGAGAGATTCAGTGATGTGAACACGAGGGAGGGGGCGCGGTGGCCCCGGCGCGGGCTCCTGTCCGGGTGCGGCAGCCCCTCCGGCCGCCTACCGTGGCGAACGGAAGCGGCCGGTGCCGCCCGGCCGGGCGGGCTCCGCGCGGGCGAAGACCCGGCGGCCGGGGGACCGGCGACGACACGCGAAGGGGTCATGTCCGTGCCGATGCCCGAGCCCGGTCCCGGCCCCGTCCGGGACCCCGCGCCGCCGGCTCCCGACCGCCGCGTCACCGTCGTGGTGATCACCCGCAACCGCCGGGACCAGCTGCTCGCCACCCTGGACCGCCTCGCGGCCCTTCCGGAGCGGCCGGAGGTCGTCGTCGTCGACAACGACTCGACCGACGGCACGCCGGCCGCCGTCGCCGGCCGCCACCCCGGCGTGGCCGTTCTGACGCCCGGCCGCAATCTCGGCGCGCCCGGCCGCACCCTCGGCGTGCGGTACGCCCGTACCCCCTACGTGGCGTTCTGCGACGACGACTCCGGCTGGGAACCGGGCTCCCTGGCCCGTGCCGCCGACCTCCTCGACCGGCACGCCGGCCTGGGCCTCGTCGCCGCCCGGGTACGCGTCGGGGACGGCGGCGAGGACGACCCGCTCAACGAGGTGCTCGCCGCTTCACCCCTCGGTTCCCCCGGCGATCCGCCCGGACCGCGCGTGCTCGGCTTCCTCGCCTGCGCCGCCGTCGCCCGTCGCGCCGCCTACCTGGAGGCGGGCGGCTACCACCCGCTCCTCTTCCTCGGCGGAGAGGAGACCCTCTTCGCCTACGACCTCCTGGCCCGCGGCTGGGACGTCCGCTTCTGCCCCGAGGTGGTGGCCGTCCACAGCCCCGTCGGCGGCGTCCGCCCCGGCCGGCCGGCCGTGCAGCGCCGCAACGCCGTCGTCACCGCCCTGCTGCGCCGGCCGCTCCCGGTGGCCCTGCGCCAGGCCCGGGCCCTGGCCCTCGACGCCCGCCGGGACCCGGACGCCAGGGAGGCGCTGCGCGGCGTGCTGGCCAGGCTCCCGGCGGCCCTGCGCGAACGAAGGACCCTGCCGCCGGCCGTGGAGGCCGCGGCGCGCCGCGTCGATCTCCAGGGAAAGGCAGCGGCGGAAGCGCGTCCCGGACGCCGGCCCCGGGGCGGGGCGTCCCGTCGCGCCTCCGCGCGCGCGGGGAGCCCCGCCGACCGCTGAACGGCGCGGCGTGAGCGGGCGTGGGGCGGGCCGCCGGCCACGGGGGGCCGGTCCCGCCGGGTGGTGCGGGCGGCCCCCGGGTCCCGCGTGGAGTCCGCCGCACGGCGGGGCCTGC
>NZ_JAPSIW010000392.1 GCF_031178505.1 Streptomyces sp.
TTCCCCCGTACGAAGGAGAACCACCGTGCTCGTGCTGTTGCCGCCCTCCGAAGGCAAGGCGTCCTCGGGGACCGGGGCGCCGCTGAAGCCGGAGTCGCTGTCCCTGCCGGGGCTCGCGGAGGCGCGGGCGGCGGTCCTGGACGAGCTGGTCGAGCTGTGCGCGGCCGACGAGGAGAAGGCCCGCGAGGTGCTCGGCCTGAGCGAGGGGCTGCGGGGCGAGGTCGCGAAGAACGCGGGGCTGCGGACGGCGGGCGCGCGGCCGGCCGGGGAGATCTACACGGGCGTGCTGTACGACGCGCTGGGGCTGGCCACGCTCGGCGCGGCGGCGCGGGAGCGGGCCGAGCGGTCGCTGCTGGTCTTCTCGGGGCTGTGGGGCGCGGTCCGCGTGTCCGACCGCATCCCGTCGTACCGCTGCTCGATGGGCGTGAAGCTGCCGGGGCTCGGGGCGCTGGGGGCGCATTGGCGGGGCGCGATGGCGTCGGTGCTGCCGGAGGCGGCCGGGGACGGGCTGGTGCTCGATCTGCGTTCGGCGGCGTACGCGACGGCGTGGAAGCCGAAGGGCGAGGTGGCGGCGCGGACGGCGACGGTGCGGGTGCTGCACGCGCCGACGCGGAAGGTCGTGAGCCACTTCAACAAGGCGACGAAGGGCCGGATCGTGCGGAGCCTGCTGGAGGCGGGGGCCGAACCGGGGTCGCCGGCGGAGCTGGCCGGGGCGCTGCGGGAGCTGGGGTACGTGGTGGAGGAGGGCGGCAGGGCCGGGGCGCTGGACGTGCTGGTGGACGAGATCCACTAGGGTCCGTCCTCACACGGATCTTGCCCGGATCAGGAACGATGCGAGGGTGACCGCTGCTTCGTAGGAAGTGGCGGTCTTCTCGTATCGGGTGGCGATACCGCGGAAGCCCTTGAGCCGGTTGAAGCAGCGCCGCCCCGTCGCGGCCCGGGGCACAGCGGAGCGGGTAACTCCGACTCCCGATCGGTGGGTTCATGACGACGTAGCACGACACCATGATCCACCACCCGGACGATCTTCGAAGACGAACCTAGTCGCCCTCCGCCTCCCGCACCTTCTCCACGAGCGTGTCCTCCGGTTCCAGCAGCCGTCCGTCCGCCGACTGGATCCGCACCGGGCGCAGCGGGCGCCCGGTCCGGCGGTCCAGCAGGCGGGAATGCTGCTCGCCGGGGGTGAAGCACTGCTCCTCGCCCCACTGGCGCAGGGCGACGATCACCGGGAACAAGGCGCGGCCCTTGTCCGTGAGGAGGTATTCGCGGTGGGTGCCGCCGTCCGGCGCGGGCACCCCGCGGAGCACTCCGGCTTCCTCCAGTGCGCGCAGCCGCGCCACCAGGATGTTCTTGGCGATGCCGAGGCTGCGGTGGAACTCGCCGAAGCGCCGGCTGCCGTCGAAGGCGTCCCGCACGATCAGCAGTGACCACCAGTCGCCGATGGCGTTCACCGACCGGGCGACGGGGCAGGGGTCGGCGTCGAAACGGGTGCGGGCGACCATCCTCGGCTCCTCTCCTCCAAGCTGCCCAGCCCTCCCAGGGCTGGTTGCAACATGCTACCTCGTGCGGCTACGGTCGCGTAGGTAGCAAGATGCAACCAGGGAAGGGTGGGGCGGGTATGGCGATCGAGTGCTCCGATGCGGTCGGCGGGTGCGGCGGGACCGGCGACCGCGAGGCGCCGGCCTCGGCGTCGGTGCCCGCCTCAGCACCGAGATCGGAGGCTGCACCCGCGTCGGCGGCATCCCGGCCCGCGCGGCTCGTGCCCCTGCTCGCCCTCGCCTCCGGCAGCTCGGTCGCCACCGTCTACTTCGCCCAGCCCCTGCTGGTGACCCTCGGTGAGCGGTTCGCGCTCGGCCCGGGCCTGCTCGGCGCGATCGTCGCCGTGACCCAGCTCGGCTACGCGGCCGGCCTGCTGATGCTCGTTCCGCTCGGTGACCTGCTCGACCGTCGGCGGCTGGTCACCGGTCAGCTCGGACTGCTGGCGCTCGCCCTGCTGGCCGCCGGGCTGGCGCCGGGGGCGGTGGCGCTGTTCGGCGCGCTCGCCGCGACCGGGCTGCTCGCCGTCGTGGCCCAGACGATGGTCGCGGCGGCAGCCGCCCTGTCCCCGCCGGCCCGGCGCGGTCGCGCCGTCGGCATGGTCACCGGAGGTATCGTCACCGGGATTCTGCTGGCCCGCGCCGCCGCCGGCGTTCTCGCCGACCTCGCCGGCTGGCGAGCGGTCTACCTGGCGGCTGCGGGCGTCACCGCGGTCCTCGCCCTGCTGCTGCGTCGCCTGCTGCCTCCCGGCGCACCCTCCGCCGGGGTGCGGGAGACGTCGTACGGGCGACTGGTGGTCTCGACCGTCACCCTGTTCGCCCGCCATCCGCAGCTGCGGATCCGGGGCGCGCTCGCCCTGCTGGTGTTCGCGGCGTTCAGCACGCTGTGGAGCGGTGTGGCGCAGCCCCTGAGCGGTCCCCCGTGGTCGCTGTCGCACACCGCGATCGGCGCGTTCGGCATCGCCGGGGCAGCCGGAGCCGTCGCCGCGGGAGTGGCCGGGCGCTGGAACGACCGTGGGCTCGCCCGGCGCACGACCGGAGTCGGCCTCGCCCTGCTGGCGCTGTCCTGGCTGCCGATCGCCCTGACCCGGCAGTCGCTGTGGGCTCTGGCGATCGGCGCCGTCCTGCTGGACTTCGCCGTGCAGGCCGTGCACGTCACCAACCAGACCCTGGTGCACGCGGTCCGCCCCGACGCGGGCAGCAGGATCATCGGCGGCTACATGGTCTTCTACTCGGCGGGCAGCGGCCTGGGCGCCCTCGGCTCGTCCCTCGCCTACGCGTCGGCGGGCTGGCCGGCCGTGACCGCCCTCGGAGCGTCCTTCAGCCTGGCGGCTCTTCTCCTGTGGGCGACGGCCTGCCGCACGGAGGCCGCAGTCGTCGCGTCGGGCGAGACGGACGGGAACTCCCCATCCTGATCGGCGAGTTCATGACGACGTACCACGACACCATGATCTATCACCGGGACGATCTTTGAAGTCTGACCCCAGCCGGGGGCGGGCAATGTTGCATCCTGCGCAACGGTCGTTGCAGGTTTCGTTCGTCGTGGGCAGGATGGGGCCATGACGAGCGTCTTCGACCTTGCCCCGGAAGCCCCTGTCGTCCCCGTGGTGGTGATCGAGGACGTGGCCGACGCGGTGCCCCTGGCGCGCGCCCTCGTCGCCGGGGGCCTGCCGCTGATCGAGATCACGCTGCGCACGCCGGCCGCGCTGGACGCGGTGCGCGCGGTGACGGAGGAGGTGCCGGAGGCGGTCGTCGGCGCCGGCACCGTCGTCACGGCGGAGGCCGCCGCGGCGGCCGTCGGCGCGGGTGCCCGGTTCCTGGTGAGCCCCGGCTGGACCGAGCGGCTCCTCGGCGCGCTCAAGGACTCCGGCGTGCCGTTCCTGCCGGGGGTCTCCACCGCGTCGGAGGTCGTCGCGCTCCTGGAGCGGGGCGTGGAGGCGATGAAGTTCTTCCCCGCGGAGGCGGCGGGCGGCGTGCCGTACCTGAAGTCCCTGGCGGGCCCGCTCCCCGGCGCCCGCTTCTGCCCCACCGGCGGCGTCTCGCCCGGCTCGGCCCCCGCGTACCTGTCCCTGCCGAACGTCCCCTGCGTCGGCGGTACGTGGATGCTCCCGCCCGACGCCCTCGCGGCCCGCGACTGGTCCCGTGTCGAAGCGCTGGCACGGGAGGCGTCGGGGCTGCGCGGGGCGGTGGCCGCCCGGGCGTGACGGCCCCGGCGCCCCCTACCGCAGGTGCGAGGTGTCGTTGAGGAGCCGTACCGAGGCGTTGCCGTCGGCGTAGTACGCCACCGCCGAGAGCGCCGCCGCCGACAGTTCCATCCGGAACAGGGACTCCGGCGGGGCGCCGAGGGCCAGGCGGATCAGGGTCTTGATCGGGGTGACGTGCGAGACCACGAGGACCGTGCGGCCCGGGTACGCGGCGGTCAGCCGGTCGCGGGCGGCGGACACACGGCGGGTGACGGCGGCGAAGCTCTCGCCGCCGCCGGTGGGGGCGGCCTTCGGGGACGACAGCCAGGCGTCCAGGTCCTCCGGGTACCGCTCCCGGACCTCGGCGAAGGTCATGCCCTCCCAGTCCCCGAAATCGGTCTCCCGCAGGCCCTGCTCGACGCGCACGTCGAGGCCGAGGCGGGCCGCCACGGCGGCCGCGGTCTGGCGGCAGCGGGTGAGCGGGGAGCTGACGATCTCCTGGATGGTGCCGCGCGCGGCGAGCGCGGCGGCGACGGCCTCGGCCTGGCGCAGGCCCACCGGGGACAGTTCGGGGTCGGAGCCCCCGCTGCCCGAGAACCGCTTCTCGGGCGTGAGCGCGGTCTCCCCGTGCCGCAGCAGCACGAACGTCGAGGGCGCCCCCATGTCGGGCCCGCCCGTCCAGCCCCGTCGGTCGTCCGCGACGATCCCCGCGGGTACGACGGCCGGGCGCCGCGTCCGGGCCTCGGCCGCCTGCGCCTTGCCCGCCTCGGCCTCGAAGTCCCCCGCGGCGGGGGAGGCGGGCCCGGTGACGGGGGCGCTCGCGGCGCCCGGGGCCCGATCCCGCGGCGCCGTCGCGTGTCCGGTATGCCGCAGGGCCTCGGCCCCGAACAGGCCGTCGTGCCCCGCGTCGGCGCGGGTCGCCCCGGAGACGGGGGCGGGCGAGGGCCCGGTGTCCGGCTCCGTACCGGAAAGGCCTTCGGTCCCGCCCTCCTGCGGCGTCGCCCGGCGGGTCGCCGTGAGGGCCGCGCGGGCGCGGGCGGCGCCCGCGGTGGCGTCGCCGGGCGGGCCGGCGGGGGCCGGTGCCGCCGCGTTGCGGGCGGCGGCGGCGTCGAGGGCCGCCGTCGAGCCGGAGGGCTCCCAGCGGCGGCCGGCGCGGCCGGCGTCCATGGCCTCGTTGGCCAGGCGGTCGGCGTGCTTGTTCCGCTCGCGCGGGATCCACTCGTAGCGGACCTGGCCGGCCGGGAAGATCCGGGCGGCCTCCGCGGCGAGCGGCTTCATGTCCGGGTGCTTGATCTTCCAGCGGCCCGACATCTGCTCCACGACCAGCTTGGAGTCCATCCGGACGTGCACCAGGGCGTCCGGGAAGAGCGCGCGGGCCGCCTTCAGGCCCGCGACGAGCCCCCGGTACTCGGCGACGTTGTTCGTGGCGACGCCGATGTACTCGGCGGCCTCCGCGAGGGTCTCGCCCGTCGCCGGGTCGAGGACGACCGCGCCGTACCCGGCGGGCCCCGGGTTGCCCCGGGAGCCGCCGTCGGCCTCGACCACGAGCTCGCGCATTACAGGCCGGACTCCGCCGTGCGGACCAGGATGCGGCGGCAGTTCTCGCAGCGCAGCACCGCGTCCTTCGCGGCGGCGCGGACCTCGTTCACCTCGGTGATGTTGAGCTCGATGTGGCAGCCCTCGCACTTGCGCTGGTAGAGGCGGGCCGCGCCGACACCGCCCTGCTGCTCGCGCAGCTTCTCGTACAGCTTGAGCAGGTCGGCCGGAACGGAACCGGCGACGAGCTCGCGCTCCTTGGTGACGGTGGCCACCTCGGCGTCCAGCTCGGTCTCGGCGGCGTCCCGGCGCGCGGTGGCCTCGTCGACCTTGGCCTGGACGGCCTCGACCCGGCCGGTCAGCTCGGTGACGCGCTCCTGCGCGGACTCGCGGCGCTCCATGACCTCCAGGACGATCTCCTCCAGGTCGCCCTGGCGCTTGGCGAGCGAGGTGATCTCGCGCTGGAGGTTCTCCAGGTCCTTCGGGGAGGAGACGGCGCCGGAGTCGAGCCGCTGCTGGTCGCGGGCGGACCGCTGGCGGACCTGGTCGACGTCCTGCTCGGCCTTGGTCTGCTCGCGGGCGCAGTCGCTCTCCTCGGTCTGCGCGGCGACGAGCAGGTCGCGCAGCTGGGTGAGGTCCTTGGTGAGCGCCTCGATCTCGGCGTGCTCGGGCAGCGCCCGGCGCTTGTGCGCGAGCTGCTGGAGGCGTACGTCCAGGGCCTGGACGTCGAGGAGGCGGATCTGGTCGGCGGGCGCGGCGTTCAGTTGGGGGCTCCAGGAGAGGTGTGGTGGGAGGACCAGGGGTCGGTGACCGTCTTCGAGACGTGGACGCGCAGGTCCCAGCCGTGACGGTCGGAGATCTCGTCGAGCTGGGCGGCGGCCTGCTCGCACCAGGGCCATTCGGTGGCCCAGTGGGCGGCGTCGACCAGTCCCAGCGGGGAGTGCTGCGTCGCCTCCGAGACCGGGTGATGGCGCAGGTCGGCGGTGAGGAAGGCGTCCACACCGGCGGCCCGTACGGCGCCGAAGAGGCTGTCGCCGGAGCCGCCGCTGACGGCGACGCGGCGCACGGTCATGCCCGGGTCGCCGGCGACCCGGATGCCCTGCGCGGTGGCGGGCAGCCGCTCGGCGGCGCGGGCGGCGAACTCGCCCAGCGTCTGCGGGCGGTCGAGTTCGCAGATCCGGCCGAGGTTGTTCTCGGGGACGAGGGGCCGGT
>NZ_JAPSIW010000393.1 GCF_031178505.1 Streptomyces sp.
CCGGGGCCGGAGCCGTGCCCGGGGCCGGTGCCGGGGCCGGGGAAGGCGGCGGGCCGCTGCCCGTCGGGCCGCCCGGGGCCGCGACCGTACCCCTGGTTCCCCCGGCAGTACCGCCCGACGCGCCGCCCCGGGCGGCGGTCGCCGCCCCCCACGCGGAAGGCTTTCTCGGCCGCGTCCGGCGCCGCGCCCACCAGGCACGGGAGCTGGGAGTCGTCGTGATGCTCCTGCTGCTCCTCATCCCGGCCGCCATCGCCGCCGCCCTCCTCGGCAGTCGTAGGAGCTGACCCATGGCCCTGATGGAAACCCTCGTCATCACCCTCGGGGTGGCGCTCGCCGCCGCCCTCTCCGTCGTCCTCAAGACGAAGCTGTTCCCGCTCGGCGAGGACGAGGAGCCGCGCGAGGACGTGGCCGAGTACATCGCCATGATGGTCTCGGTCCTCTACGCCGTGGTCCTCGGCCTCTGCCTGGTCTCCGTCTGGGACACCCGCGCCTCCGCCGCCGACAACGCCCACGCCGAGGCGAGCGCGCTGCACCAGACGTACCTGCTGGCCGACGCCTACCCGCCGGCGCGCGCCGAACCGCTGCGCCGGGCCACCCGCGCCTACGCCACCCACGTCGTGGAGGTCGAGTGGCCCATGATGGCGGAGCGCCAACCGCTCGACCCCCTCGGCTGGCAGCTCCTCGACCGGGTGCGGCGGGCCGGGGAGGCGGGCGACACGGACAAGGTGTCCGAGCAGATCGCCGCCCAGGAGGTGCTGGCGCAGCTCGGGTACGTGGACGACGCCCGGCGCGGGCGGGAGGCGGCCGCGCAGGAGCGGCTGTCGCCCGTGCTGTGGGCGGGGCTGCTGTTCGGGGGCGTGCTGACGCTCGCGTTCATGTTCCTCTTCGGCGTCCGGCGGAGCGCGACGCACGTGGTGATGGTGATGGGCCTGGCCGGGTTCATCGCCTTCACGGTGCTGCTCATCCAGCAGCTCGACTCGCCGTTCGGGAAGGCGCTCGGCACGTCCCCCGACGCGTTCGTCCGCTACTTCGCCTGAGGACGAACGCGTCAGGGAAGTGAGAAGGTGACGAACCGGGATGAGAAGGCAGGTATGGGCCCATGAGATATCTCGTGCGGGACCGGATCTTCGCCATCGGCGACGACTACTGGATCGAGGAGGAGGGCGGCCGCCCCGCCTTCCTCGTGGACGGCAAGGCCCTGCGGCTGCGCGACACCCTGGAGATCAAGGACCCGGACGGGCGGGTCCTGATCACCCTGCGGCAGAAGGTGTTCGCGCTGCGGGAGACGATGACGGTCGAGCGGGACGACCTGCCGCTGGCGACCGTCCGCCGCAAGCGCCTCTCGCTGCTGCGGAACCACTTCCGGGTGACGCTCGCCGACGGGACGGAGCTGGACGTCAGCGGCCGGATCCTGGACCGGGAGTTCGGTGTCACGTACGAGGGCGAGCCGCTGGCCCGCATCTCGCGCCGGTGGCTGACCGTCCGTGACACCTACGCCGTGGACGTCGTACGGGAGGACGCGGACGCCGCCCTGCTCATCGCGCTCGCGGTGTGCGTGATCCGGATGACGGAACGCGAGCGCGACGGGGACTGACCGGACGTCAGGCGGCGTTCGCGGCGGCCTTCTCGAGGGCCTGGGCCAGGTCCGCCCACAGGTCCTCGACGTGCTCGATGCCGACGGAGAGGCGGATGGTGCCGGGGCCGATGCCGGCGGCCTCCAGGGCCTGTGCGTCGAGCTGCCGGTGCGAGGTGGAGGCCGGGTGCATGACGAGCGTCCGGACGTCACCGAGCGAGACGCTGAGGGAGGCGACCCGGACCGCCTCGACGAAGGCGCGGCCCGCGTCCCGGCCTCCGGCGAGGTCGGCGGAGATCACCCCGCCGCCCCCGGCCGGCAGCAGCCGGGCGGCGACGGCCCGGTCGGGGTGGTCCGCGAGGGACGGGTGGCGGACGGCGGCGACGGCCGGGTGCGCCGCGAGGCGGGCGGCGAGCGTGGCGGCGCTCGCCGACTGGCGCTCGACGCGCAGCGGCAGGGTCTGCATGCCGCGCAGAGTGAGCCAGGCGGCGAACGGGTCGGTGACGGCGCCCTGTTCGACGGCGTGCGCGCGGACGCGCCGCTGCAGCGCGGGGTCCTTGAAGACGGCGACGCCACCGAGGACGTCGGCATGGCCGGCGAGGTACTTGGTGGCGGAGTGCAGGACGACGTCGGCGCCGTGGTCGAGGGGGCGGCAGAGCAGCGGGGAGGCGAAGGTGTTGTCGACGGCGACCGGCACCCCCGCCCCGGCGGCCACGGCGGCGAGCGCGGGCAGGTCCGCGACGCGGGTGGTGGGGTTGGCGACGGTCTCCAGGTAGAGGAGGCGGGTCTTGGGGCGGAGGGCGGCCCGCACCTCCTCCGGGTCGGTGCCGGAGACGTACGTGACGTCGACGCCCCAGCGGGCGGCGAGGTCGGTGAGGACCGCGTACGTACCGCCGTACAGGCACCGCTGGGCGATGACGTGACCACCGGAGGAGAGCAGGGTGTGCAGGACCCCGCTGATGGCTCCCATGCCGGAGGCGTAGGAGAGCGCGCCGGTGCCGCCTTCGAGACGGGCGACGGCGTCCTCCAGGGCGCGGACGGTGGGGTTGCCCATGCGGCTGTAGAGGAAGGTGTCGGGGTCGGTGAAGGCGTCGGCGAGGGCGTCGGCCGAGTCGAAGGCGAAGACGTGCCCCTGGTGGAGGGGGACGCCGAGCGGGGTGCTGCCGGTGATCTCCACGCGGGGCGGGTGGACGGCGAGGGTCTCGGGACGCAGGGCTCCGCCGTCGGTCTTCGCGGGGACGCCGGTGATGTCGTGCGCGCTGCTGCTCATGAACGCAGTCTGGCCGGGGCGGACTTGTGGTCACAGAGCCAATCACGGCAGATTGGTTCGCCGGGGGAGCCAATGAGGTGGGTGGGGTGCGTGGGGAGAGACAGGCAGCGGGGGGAGCGCGCGGCGGAGCCGAGGGGTACGGCGGGGGCGGGTGATCCCGGTGGCACGAGAGGGGCGGAGGGTACGAGCAGGGCGCGCGGTACGGGTGGTGCGGCCGATCGGGTGGCCCCCGGCGGTTCCGCACCCCACAGCTCCCCCGTCGTCGCCCCCGACCCCTTCGCGCCCCTCGACGCCGACGCGTTCGTGGCCCGGCTCGGTCGCTGGTCGGCCGGGCGCGGGCCGTTGTACCTGCTGCTCGCGGCCCGGCTGCGGGCACTGATCGACGACGGGGTGCTGCGTCCCGGTGCCCTCCTGCCGCCGGACCGGCGCCTCGCCGGCGCGCTCGCCGTGGGCCGGACGACGGTGGTCGCCGCGTACGACACGCTGCGGCAGGAGGGCCGGCTGGTGCGGCGGCAGGGCAGCGGGACCCGGGTGGCTCCGGCCGCGCTCCCCCTGCACCGTCGCGCCGGGGCGGCCGACGGGCCGGTGCCGGCCGGCGGTTCCGGCGAACCCCGGGTCGTGGAGACCTCGAATCCGTTGTTCCTGCACCTCCTGGAGGCGCCGGACGACGTGATCCTGCTCAGCTGCGCCGCCCCGCCCGCCCCGCCTCCCGAGCTGACGGAGGCGTACCGCGCGGTCGTCCTGCCGGACCGGGACCTCGGCTACCACCCGGCGGGCCTGCCGGCGCTGCGGGAGGCGGTGGCCGGGCGGTACACGGAGCGGGGGGTGCCGACCGGGCCCGGCGAGATCCTCGTGACGACGGGCGCCCAGCAGGCCCTCGCGCTGCTGGCGCGGCTGCTGCTCGCGCCGGGGGACGGGGTGCTGGTGGAGGCGCCTTCGTATCCGGGGGCGCTCGACCTCTTCCGGGAGGCGGCGGCGGTGCCGCTGCCCGTGGCGGTCGGGCCGGACGGGCTGGACGTGACGGCGGCGGTACGGGCCATGGAGCGGCACCGGCCGGCCCTGGCGTACGTGATGGCCCGGTTCCAGAACCCGACCGGGACCGTGCTGCCGCCGCTCGCCGGGCGGCGTCTCGTGGAGGCGGCGAACGCGCTCGGGGTGCCGCTGATCGACGACGAGGTGCCGGCCGAACTGGCCTTCGGCGGGGAGCCGGCCGGGGCGCCGCTCGCCGCGTACGGGGAGGTCCTCTCGGTCGGTTCGCTGAGCAAGGTGGTGTGGGGCGGGCTGCGGGCGGGCTGGGTGCGGGGCCCAACCGCGCTGATCGCCCGGCTGGCCCGGCTCAAGGCGCTGCACGACCTGGGTGGTGACGTGGCGTCCCAGTTGGTCGCGGCCCGGCTGCTCGACCGGTTCGGGCCGGTGCTCGCGGCGCGCCGGGTGGCGTGCCGCGCCGGTCACGACCACCTGCGGGCGGAGCTGGGCCGGCTGCTGCCCTCGTGGGAGTGCCCGCCGGTGGCCGGCGGGCAGACGCTGTGGGTGCGGCTGCCGTACGGGGACGGGGTGTCGTTCGCCCAGCTCGCCCTGCGGCACGGGGTGGCGGTCCTGCCGGGATCCACGGCGGACGCGCTCGGGGCCAGCGCGGACCGGCTGCGGCTGCACTTCATGGCGGCACCGGAGGTGCTGACGGAGGCGGTACGGCGGCTGGCGGCGGCCTGGGCGGAGTACGCGCCGGGGCCGGGGCGCAGCCCGGGTGCCCTGCATGCGATCGTCGTGTGACGCGAGGGGGAGGAGAGCTCGATGCACAGCGCCGTCACACCGTTCACGCTGCGCCCGTGGCGTGAGGGCAAGGGGTACGAGCGGCGGTCCGGATGGCGGGGCGTCTCGGCCGAGTTCGGTGAGATCACGGTGGAGGCGCCGCTGCGGCGGACCGTGCCGGAGGTGGTGGTCTCGGAGCTGCGGGGCGGGCTGCTGCCGCCCGCCTCGTACGAGGCGCGGGGCATCCACACGGAGGTGATCCGGCTGCCCACCCTGAACCGGGCGACCCTCCGGGTCGGTGACGCGCTGGTGTCCCTGGAGCGGAACCGTTTCGGCGCGACGGCCCGGCAGCGCGGCCTGCGGATGCGGTACGGCGGTGACCGCTACCTGCTGAGGGCCGTGGACCGCCGCTCCTGGCACCTGGCCCGCGCGGCGGACGCCGAGGACCCGGGCGTCGCGGTGTCGGTACGGGGAGCGGGGCGCGGCTCGCGGCGGCGTCTTGAGGTCTCGGTGGCGGGCCGGGCGGTCGCGGCGGATCTCTCCCTCGCGCTGATCTTCGCCGGGGTGGATCGGGCGGCCCTGACCCGGGGCGGCGCGGTCCGCGCCGGCCTCTCCCGGGTGACCCAGTTGTGGGCGGAGGTCCAGTACTAGGCGTGTCCCACCGGCCTTGCCGGGCTCGCGGCGTGATCGACAAGGCCCGGCTTCGGTACGCGGTGGCGTCCGGCGCCGCGATCGGGAAGGCTTGGCCCCATGGTCTCGGTACTGCAGAACGTGGCGATCGACTGTGCGGACGCCTATGAACTGGCGCTTTTCTGGAGCGGGGTGACGGGGCGTCCGCTCAACCCGGACGACCGGCCGGGGGTGCGGGAGGCGCAGGTGATGCTCCCGGAGGGCCCGGTCCTGTACTTCAACCAGGTGCCCGAGCCGAAGACGGTCAAGAACCGGCTCCACCTGTGCCTGCGGCCGCAGTCCTCCCGGGACGAGGAGGTGGCACGGCTGCTCGGCCTCGGGGCGACGTTCGTCGCCGACCACCGCCGGCCCGACGGCACGGGCTGGGCGGTCCTGGCCGACCCGGAGGGCAACGAGTTCTGCGTCCTGCGCGGTGACGCGGACCGGGCGGCCACCGCGCCCTGACCGGCCCCCGGGCGGTGGCCCGACGGGTCCGGCGAGGACGTGGCCGGGTCGGCGGGCGGGCCGGGTCCCCGGGTAGGGGGCCGGCCCTCCTCGCCCCTCAGGCCCGGTCGCGCCGGGGGGCGGTCACGCCCAGGACGCGGTCCTTCAGGGCCGGGAACTGTTCCCGCGTCGTGGCCACCTTCTCCGGGTCGAGGACGGCCCGCAGGGTCTCCTCGCCCGCGCCCGCCTCCGCGACGACCTCGCCCCAGGGGTCGACGACGACCGAGTGCCCGGCCTGCTCCACGCCCGCGTGGGTGCCGGCGGTGCCGCAGGCCAGGACGTACGCCTGGTTCTCCACCGCACGGGCCCGGGCGAGCAGGGTCCAGTGGGCGAGGCGGCGGGCCGGCCAGCCGGCGGGGACGACGAAGGCCTGGGCGCCGGCGTCCACGAGCCCCCGGAAGAGTTCGGGGAAGCGCAGGTCGTAGCAGGTGGCGACGCCGGCGGTGAGCTGCGGCAGGTCGAAGGTGACCAGGTCCTCCCCGGCGGCCATGAGGACCGCCTCGCCCTGGTCGAAGCCGAAGCGGTGGATCTTCCGGTAGCTGGCGGCGAGTTCGCCGTCGGGGGAGAAGACGAGCGAGGTGTTGTGGAGCAAGCCGCCCGCCTCCTCCACGAAGGACCCCGCGTGCAGCCACACCTCGGCGTCCCGCGCGGCGGCGGACATCGCCTCGTACGTGGGGCCGCGCAGGGGCTCGGCCTCGGC
>NZ_JAPSIW010000394.1 GCF_031178505.1 Streptomyces sp.
GCGGGAACCCCTGCCTTCGTCGAGCCGTTCTCTTTCCCCCGCTATGCGGACGCGCTCCTCGCGGACATCGTGAGCAACCACACCGACATGGGTCATTCCCAGGCTCCCCTCTACTTCCAGGGGGGAAACCTGCTCATCGGCGACGACTTCTTCCTGATCGGCGCAGACTATCCGGCCAACTCGCTGAGCTACGTGTATCAAGCGATCATCCCGGCTCCGGGAGAAAGCCCTCCGGCCACCGTTCGACGCCTGTACTCGGAGTACTTGGACACGTCTCGGGTGATGCACTACGTGGGGAGCACTGTTCCCGTGCCGGCTCAGGTGGTCCGGCCGATCACGGTCGACGGGACGGAATGGCAGGAGATCGTCCACTTCGGCAACAAGGCCGGAACGGTTCAGCCTCTCTTCCACATCGACATGTTCATCACCCTGGCGGGCAGGGGCAGTGACGGCCGATACCGGTTGCTCGTGGGAGACCCCCGTATGGCGGCGCAGATGCTGGACGTGCCGCTCTGGCCCGGGGCCATGCAGGAAGTGTTCGACAACATCGCACTCCACTTGGACGCCCTGGGCTTCGACGTCCACAGGAATCCTCTTCCGCTCACCCATGTGGACGACCCGGCTGACCGATTGCGCATCTGGTACTTCGCGACCGGCAACAACGCCCTGACGCAGATCGGGAGCGACGGGACGAAGCACGTGTGGCTGCCCACCTATGGGCACGGCGCATGGAGCGATCTGGTCAGGACGGACGATGCGAACCGGGACGTCTGGCAGTCCCTCGGCTTCGAGGTCACGATGCTCGGGGATTTCCACCCGTTCGCCGAGAACCTCGGGGCGGTCCACTGCATCAAGAAGTACCTGGACAGAACCGACGGACAGGGGCGCCTTCCCACCTAGGCCGGCCGCTCCGCGACGACGGCGGGTGAGAAGCTCCGCGCCGGGCCGCTCGCAGTGGTGGACGATCCGGTCAGGCGGTCGTCGCGGCGATCTCCCGCGCCACCCGCTTCGCGATCGTCCCGACGTATCCGGTGAGTCCTGGCCGGAACACGTAGCCGACGAACCGCAGGCCCGGGGCCACCTCGCGGCCGGTGCCGTCCCGCGGCAGGCCGCGCTCGTCCAGCACCCCGAGGCCGCCGACGAGGTCCTCCAGGCCGGTCCGGTAGCCCGTGGCGGCGATGACGGCGTCGGCGCGCTCGCGCCGGCCGCCCGCCAGAAGGACGCTGTCGCCGTCGAGCCCGGCCACCGCGGGGACGCACTCGATCGCTCCGCTGCGGATCTCGTCGAGGACCTCCGCGTCGACGATCGCGGGCGTGACACCGCGGCTCCTGATCGAAGCCATGGCGCCCTCGGTGGGGCGGGGCAGCCCGTAGGCGCTGAGGTCCCCGATCGTCCTGCGCTGGAGGGCGAAGAGCAGCCGGTCCACGAGCGCGTCCGGCAGGCGCAGCAGCAGCGGGACCGGCAGGTCGCCGGGCAGGCCGTGGAGCTCCCGCAGGAGGATGTTGGGCGGGGTGCGCACGGCCAGCAGCACCCGCCGGGCACCGCCGGCCGCGAGCTGGTGGGCGATCTCCATTCCGCTGGTGCCGGCGCCGGCGACCAGCACCGTGCGCCCCGCGAAGGGCGCGGGATTGCGGTAGGCCGAGGCGTGCAGGACCTCGCCGTCGAAGGCGTCCTCGGTGGCCCAGGCCGGCAACTTCGGCCGGTTGAGGGCGCCGGTGGCGACCACCACGTGCTCGGCGTGCCGCTCGCCGGCCGAGGTGCTGACGCACCAGCCGCCGCTGTCGGGGCGGACCCGGGAGACCTCCACCCCAGTCTCCACGGTCAGGCCGCGGTCGGCGGCGAAGCGCTGCAGGTAGTCGATGTACTGGTCGCGGGTGGGGAACTGGCCGTACTCGCGCGGGAAGGGCGCGCCGGGCAGGGCGGAGTGGCGCCGGGAGGTGTTGAACCGCAGTGCGTCGTAGCGGCCCGTCCAGGCGGCGCCGGGCTGCGGGCCGCGCTCGAGCACGGTGGCCGGAACGTCCCGGGCGCGCAGCTCCGCGGCGGTGGCCAGGCCCGCCGGGCCGGCGCCGAGGACCAGGACGCGGGGAACGATGTCCATGGTGTGTCCTTTCGGATCAGGGGGCTGGTCCGCCCCGGCCACGAGGTGTCGCCGTGGCCGGGGCTCAGGGCCGGGCCTGGAGGACCATGTTGAACGGAGTGTCCGCCACCCGGCGCACGTCCCGGAAGCCGCCCTCGGTGAGGACGTCGCGCAGCGCCCGCTCCCCGGCCTGGCCGCCAAGGGCGAGCCCCACCGGCTGGGACAGGGAGTTGGGGGTGCACAGGAACGTGGACGCCGCGTAGCCGAGCGGCGCCGCCGGGTTGGCGAGGTTCGCCGCGAGGTCGTCGCCGGCCTGGAGCTCGACGAGGACGAGCGAGCCGCCGGGAGCGAGGGCGTTGCGGGCGTAGGCGGCCGCCCCCACGGGGTCGCCCAGGTCGTGGAAGGCGTCGACGAACGTCACGAGGTCGTAGTCGTGGCCCGTGTACTCGTGGCAGTGGGCGACCTCGAAGCTCACCCGGTCCGCCACCCCGGCCGCCGCGGCTCGGGCCCGGGCGATCTCGATGGACGGTGCGTGGGGATCGAAGCCGACGAAGCGGGAGCGGGGAAACGCCTGCGCGAGCATGATCAGCGGCGCACCGTGCCCGGTGCCCACGTCCGCCACGGTGGCGCCGGCGGTGAGCCGTTCGGCGACGCCGTCGAGCGCCGGGACCCACTCCGTCACCAGGCTCCGCCGGTACTGCGCCGACCAGAAGCGCTCGGTCTGCTCGAAGACCACGGGGTCGTGCTCGCCCCAGGCGATCCCCTCGCCCGTGCGGAAGGCCTCCAGCAGGGGGTCGACGTCCCGGAACATCCCGCCCGGGAGCAGGCACGCGGCCACCGTCCCGTCGTCGGTGAGCACCGCGGCCCACTCCGCCGGCAGGGTGAAGGTCTCCTCCGCCGCGTCGTACCCGAGGATCCCGGCGGCGGCCTGCTGGGCCAGCCACTCGCGGAGGTAGCGCTCGTGGGTGCCGGTGGCCGCGGCGAGCCGGCCGGTCGTGGCCGGGCCGAGGCGCTCCAGCGCGGCGTAGAGGCCGAGCCGGTCGCCGACGAGGACCATCGCCGTCGTCGCGGCCGCGGTGACAAGGCCGAAGTACTCCTGGGCGCGCTGCGCCACGAGGTCCTCGGTGCGGGTGGCGGTCATCGGAGGCTCCCTTCGTCGTCGGGTCGTGTCCCACGATGCTCCCTGGCCCTGTCACGGGCCTTTCATCGCGTGGTCAGCGGCGGACAATGGGGGACATGGCACAGGACCCGGTGGAGATCGGCGTCCTGGGGGCGCTCGAGGTCCGGCGCGCCGGGACGCCCGCCGCGCTGCCCGGTGCGCGGCCGCGGGCGGCCCTCGCCGCGCTCACCGTGCACGCCCCGCACCCGGTCTCCGTGGACGCGCTCGTCGCGGCGGTGTGGGGCGATGACGCGGTGCCGGCCCGGCCGCGCGGCGCCGTGCACACCGTGGTGTCCCGGCTGCGCGCGGTCCTGGGTAGGGAGGCCGTGCAGGCGGGGCCGGCGGGCTACTGCCTGGCGCTGCCGGACGGGGCGGTCGACGCCAGCCGCTTCGAGGCGCTCCGCCGCCGGGCCGCCGGATGGCCGCCGGACCAGGCGGCCGGGACGCTCGACGAGGCGCTGGCGCTGTGGCGCGGCCCCGCCTACGCCGAGTTCGCCGACCGCGGCTTCGCGGTGGCCGAGGCCGCGCGGCTGGAGGAGCTGCGGCTGCGGACCGTGGAGGACCGGGCCGTGCTGGCCCTGCAGGCGGGGGCCGTCGACGACGCCGTGTCCGCGCTCGAGGAGCTCGTCGCCGAGCAGCCGCTGCGAGAGCGGGCCCACGGGCTGCTCATGACCGCCCTCTACCGCGCCGGCCGGGCGGCGGAGGCCCTCGACCGGTTCTCCGCGCTGCGCCGCACCCTCACCGGCGAGCTGGGCCTGGACCCCGCACCGGCCCTGCGGGAGCTGCAGCTGCGGATCCTCGGCCACGACCTGCCGGAGGGGCCGTCGTCGTCGCCCGCGCGCCCGGCGCCACCGGTCCGGCCGGTGCCGTCCGCCACGCCGGTGCCGCCGGCCTGGCGGACGGCCGCGGACGCCTTCGTCGGGCGGGAGGACGACGTCGAACAGCTGCTGCGGGCCGTGGCCGCGCACCGCCTGGTGTGCCTCACCGGTCCCGGCGGGATCGGCAAGTCCCGGCTCGTCGCCGAGGTCCTGCCCGAGCTGTCCCGGCGGCTCGCCCGCCCGGCCGTGGTGGTCGAGCTCGACGACGCAGCCCCCGCGCAGGTGGACGCCCGCGTCGCGGCGGCCCTGGGCCTGGGCGCGGCCGGGGAGCTGCGGACGGCGGTGCTCGAGTACCTCGCGGCCTCCTCGCTCGTCCTCGTCCTCGACGGTTGCGAGCGGGTTCTCGGCGAGGTCCGCGACCTGGCCGAGGCCGTGGGCCGGGCGGCGCCGCGGGTCCACGTCCTGGCGACGAGCCGACACCGGCTGGAGCTGCCCGCCGAGCAGGTCCTTCCGCTGGCGCCGCTGCCGCTGCCGGACCCGGCGGACGCCCCGGACCGGGCCGCGCTCACCGCCTCCGTGCGGCTGTTCCTCGACCGGCTGCGCCGCGTCCGGCCGTCCGCCCGGCTTCCCGCGCCGGTCCTGCACGACATCGGCGAGCTGTGCCGCCGCCTCGACGGCCTCCCACTGGCCCTGGAGTTGGCCGCCGTGCAGGCGGCCGCGCTCGGCGTCCGGCCCGTCCTCGAGGGCATCGGGTTGGGGCTGCAGCTCGACGACGAAGCGCACGGGCCGCTGCGGGCCGTCGTCGCCCGGTCGTACGCCCTGCTCGACCCGCCCGACCGCGCGCTGCTCGGCCGGCTCTCCGCGTTCACCGGCACCTTCGACCTCGACGCCGCCGAGCAGGTCGCCCCCGAGCCGGGCGAGGCCCGGGCAGGGCTCGCCCGGCTCGTCCAGGCCTCGCTCGTGCTGTCCGTGGAGGACGGCGCGGCCACGCAGTACCGGCTGCTCGGGATCATCCGGGCCTTCGCCGCCGAGCGCGCCGATGACGGCACGGCCGCGGCCTTCTGGGCCTGGGCGGCCGGCCACGCCGAGCGGTGCGCCCGCGAGGCGGCCGGTCCCGCGTGCGGCGCGGCGCTGCGCGGGCTCGAACTCGCCCGCGGGGACCTGGCCTCCGCCGTCGCCGGCGCCCTCGCGACCGGGCGCCTCGAACCGGCCGCCCGCACCGTCGGCGCCCTCGGGCTGTGCGTGCACTGGGTCCCGGGCCCGGTGCTGTCCGAACTGGCCCTGCGGGTCGGGGAGCACCCCGGTCTCGACGGGACCGCGGCCGCCGCCCTCGCCCTCGGGGCCGCCGCGCTCGCCGCCGACGAGCGCGGTGAGCCGGCCCGCGCGCGCCGGCTCGGGGCCCGCGCCCTCCGGGCGGCCTCGGCGCCGGCCGAGCGGTACCTGGCGCTGGCGACCCGGGGCATCGCGGCCATGTACGCCGGGGACCGGGGCGAGGCGGCGCGCTGCTGGCAGGACGTCCTGGCGATCCCCAAGCTGCCGGACGCGTACGCGGTCGACGCCCACGCGGTGCTGGCGCTGGCCCACGCGGCGGACGGGGCGGGGCCGGCGGCCGAGGAGCACGCGGCCGCGGCCCGCCGGGCGGCCGAGCGCAGCGGCACGGCGTCCCGGGTCGCGTTCGCCCTCTACGCGAGCGGGGAGGTGGTGCTGGCCGCCGACCCGGAGGCGGCGGCCGACGTCCTGCGGGAGGCCGCGCAGCTGGCCGACGGCGTGCGCGCCGAGCAGGTCTCGGCGGTCGCCCGGGTGGCGCTGCTCTCCGCGCTCACCCGGACCGGGCGGGCGGCGGAGGCCCTGGAGCTGGCGCGCACGCTGCTCGAGCTCCAGCGGCGCGCCGGCCACTGGCCCCAGCTGTGGACCACGCTGCGGATCCTCGCCGAGCTGTTCGCCGCCGCCGGGCGCCCGGACGCGGCCGAGCTGGTCCTCGCCGCCGCCGAGACGGCCGAGTCGGCCCCCGGGCTGGCCGGCCCCGACGTCGAGCGCTACCGGGCGCTGCGGGCCACCGTCCGGGAGGGGCTCGGCGCGGAGCGCGCGCACCGGATCGCCACGCTCGCGCGGCTGCTCCCGCGCACCGAGGTCCTCGACCGCGCCCGGCACGCCGCCGAGGAGCTCAGCGCGCGCCCGTTCCCGGGTCCGGCCGGCACCTCGTAGGGGCGCCGCCCGGTGACCTCTGGGCGGCGCCCCTGCGGTTCTTCCGGGTTCCGGAGCCCCCGGACGTCCTACAGCGCGCCGTTCTCCCACGGGCCGGTGACGGCGTAGGTGATGCCGGGGCTCTGCACGTTGAAGAACAGGATCCGGCCGTCCGGGCTGAACGTGGCGCCGGCCAGCTCGCTGGTGTTGGGGGAG
>NZ_JAPSIW010000395.1 GCF_031178505.1 Streptomyces sp.
AACGTGGTCGCCCTCGCCCGGGCCCGGGAACAGGGCGCCACCGAGGCGCTGTTCGGCAACACCGTCGGGCAGCTCTGCGAGGGCACCGGTTCGAACGTCTTCGTGGTGATCGACGGCACCATCCACACCCCGCCGGTCTCCTCCGGCTGCCTCCCGGGCATCACCCGGGCCCTCGCGGTGGACTGGACGGGGGCCCGGGAGACCGAGCTGCCGATGGACGTCCTGGAGAGCGCCGACGAGATCTTCCTGACCTCCACCCTCCGCGACGTGCAGGGCGTGCACCGCGTCGACGGGCGCCCGCTCACCCCCGGGCCGGGTCCCGTGACCGCGAAGGCCATGCGGGTCTTCGACGAGCACGCCGCCCTGGACCGGGACCCGCGACTCGGCTGACCCGTCCGGCATCCGGGGCCGCCCCCCTGCGGCCGGTGCGGCAAAACCGGATGACGGACGGCCCCGGGATGGGTAGAACACGGGTGATGACCACCACCCTGCGGCCGGCCGAGCCGCTCCAGCAGACGCCCGAGGGCGGCCGTTCCCGGACGTACGACGTGTGTGTGAACAGTCGCCGCGTGGGCTCCGTCCGCCTCGGGACGGATCCCGGCTTCGGCGCCGCCGCGGGCGTGATCGCGGACCTCCGGATCGCCGAACCGGACCGGCGGCGCGGAAGAGGCACGGTGGCGGCGCTCGCCTCGGAGGAGGTGCTGCGCGGCTGGGGCTGCACGGAGGTGCTGATCTCGGTGCCCGCGGAGGCGGAGGCGGCGCGGCGGATGGCCCGCGCCCTCGGCTACACCGAGCGCAGCAGGAACATGCTCAAGGAGCTGCCACCCGGCGAGCCGCCGGAGCTCCCGGCGGGCGTGGAGGTGCGGGCGATGACCGGGGCCGAGTTCGAGGCGTGGTCGGCGCGGGCCAAGGAGGGCTTCGCGCGGAGCTGGATCGAGCGCGGCGTCCCGGAGGAGCAGGCCCGGGCGAAGGCCGAGGAGAGCCACCGCCGGCACCTGCCGCAGGGTCTGGCGACCCCGGGCGCGGCCGTGCACGTCGCCGTGCGGGACGGCCGCGACGTCGGCCTCCTGTGGACCGGCCGGATGGAGCGGACTCCTGGGGAGCGGCTGGGATTCGTGTACGAGGTGGAGGTCGCGGAGGAGCAGCGGGGCCGGGGATACGGCAGGGCGCTGATGCTGCTGGCCGAGCGCGTCGCGCGGGAGGCGGGGGAGACCCGGCTCGGACTGCACGTCTTCGCGGGCAACACCCCGGCGCTCCGGCTCTACGACTCGCTCGGCTACCGCACGACCCACGTCAACAGCGCCAAGACGCTCCTGTAGGACGGGGTCCGGGGACCCTCTCAGGCGGTGAGCAGCCGGTCGGCGACGGCCTCGATGCGGGCGCGCAGGCCCTCCTGGCTCCGGCCGCCGTCGAGACGCTCCCCGCCGATCACGTAGGTCGGCGTGCCGGTGACCTTGATCGCCTTGCCCTCGGCCTCGTCCGCGTCCACGGTGAGCAGGTGCCGGCCGTCGATCAGGGCGGTGTCGAACTCCTCCGCGTCCAGGCCCAGTTCCGCGGCCACCTCCAGGAGGACGGGCTCGCCCCGGTCGGCCAGGTCGGCGGTCCTGGCGAGCAGTGCCTCGGCGTACGGCCAGCCCTTGCCCTGCGCGGCGGCCTCCTCGGCGGCCTGGGCGGCGGCGTAGGCGTGCTTGTGCTTGGCCAGCGGGAAGTGCCGCAGCTGGACGTCGAGCCGGTCGCCGTACTTCTCGCGCAGGGCGCGGACGTCGCCGAGGGCCTGGAAGCAGTCGGGGCACTGGAGGTCGAACCAGGCCTCCAGGACGACGGGGGAGGGTGCGGTGGTGGTGTCGCTCATGGGAGCAGTCTTCCAGCCGTGCCCCGGACGCCCAACCGGGACCTGGGGAGGAGGACCCTGCCGGGGCGACCCGGAGATCTCCCTGAGACCGGTCCGCAGGCGTGGCCCGGACGGTGGGGCGCGGTGCAGGATG
Organism: Streptomyces sp.; assembly: GCF_031178505.1. Lineage (GTDB taxonomy): Bacteria > Actinomycetota > Actinomycetes > Streptomycetales > Streptomycetaceae > Streptomyces > Streptomyces gulbargensis. Next base: position 1,986 of record NZ_JAPSIW010000395.1, read on the forward strand.
GAAGGGTCGGACCGTCCGGGACCTGGAGGATCGCATGCTCGCCGAGACCATTTGCTCCGCGGTGGCCGCCGCGGGCCTGGGCATTGCCGCGATCTCGGCCTACCGGAGGCGCTTTCTCACGGCGACCCGGATCGCGGCCTACGCGCTGGTGCCGCTGGGGCTGGTGATGACGGGCGCCGTCGAGTGGATCGCGGGTACGGCGTTCAGCCCGGTCGCCTGGGCGGGATTCGGCGTGCTGGGCTCGGCCTGGCTGCTGTTCCTGTCGGTCCGCGCGGTCGAGCGGCGCCGTGCCGCGCGGGGTGAGGTGGGAGGGGCGGCGGGCCGTCCGGCCGTCGCGCCGGGTGTCTCGGCACCGTCCGGATCGTCCCGTGGCGCGAGAGGAAAGCCCCAGGCGGGGCCCGCGCCCGGCGGTGACGACTTCAGCGACATCGAGGCGATTCTGAAGAAGCACGGAATCTGATCGTTTGTGCCCGTTCCCGTCTCCGTTGATCCACGGGATGGGGTGAACGCCCCCGGGCATGGGGCGTGTTGCGGGATTTTCCGGGCGCGCGGTGCGCGATCATCCCCCCGAGATGCCGGATACCTCGCGGAAGCCCGCCCCCACCGATGTCCCGTTCGACTCCCCGGCCGATCGGCCTGCCGAGATTCCCGAGGTCGCCGTCCTCGCGGTGGGCGGGAGCGGCGCGGAGTCCTCGGCGGAGGAGCCCCGGGGATGCCTCTTCGCGCTCTCGCAGCCGCCGCTGATGATCTTCCTCGGGGTGATCGGCGCCCTGCTGCTCGCGGCGGCCGTGCACGACCTCTTCGTCCTGTGACGGGCGGGACCGGCACTCAGCCGGCGGCCTCCTTGCGGCGCGCACGGTAGGCGGCCACGTGCAGCCGGTTGCCGCAGGTGCGGCTGTCGCAGTAGCGGCGGGAGCGGTTGCGGGAGAGGTCGACGAAGGCGCGGCCGCAGTCGGGTGCCTCGCAGCGCCGCAGGCGCTCCTGCTCGCCCGCCACCACGATGAAGGCCAGCGCCATGCCGCAGTCGGCGGCGAGATGGTCGGCCACCGAGGCGCCGGGCGCGAAGTAGTGCACGTGCCAGTCGTAGCCGTCGTGGTCCGTGAGCCGGGGCGTCGTGCCGGCGCCCGCCACGAGCTGGTTGATCAGCGGGGCCGCGATCCGGGCCTCCGGGGCGCTGAAGACCGCCGCGAACTTCTCCCGCACCGCACGCACGGCCCGCAGGTCGCCGGGGCCGAGCTCACCGACGTCGCTGATCTTGTGCGCCTCGACGAAGGCGCACAGCGCCGGGAGGTCCGCGAGCTCGTCCTCGCGGTCACCCTGCGGCGCGGTGTTCATCAGATCGACGACGGTGTCGAGGGCGATCCGGGTGTCGTGGGGGATCAGCACGATTCGCTCCCTGGCCGGACGCGGGCGGGCGCCCGCGGATTGGCGCTGACTCTAGCGCGCCCCGGACAGCACAGCGGCGCCCGTCACCGCGCCGGCTGCGCGGTGGGGGCGCCGGATGTCATGCCTGTGTGACCGCCCGCGCGGCGCCGTCTCCCCGAGTCGGACGGCGCCGTGCGGTTCTCGGCTGGCTCAGCTGTCGGCCAGGATGTGGGAGAGCTCGGTGTCGAGATCGAAGTGGCGGTGCTCCGTGCCGGGTGGCACGGCCGCGTCGGTCCGCTTGAGGAACGACTCCAGGGCCCGCGCCGGGGCCTCGAGCAGGGCTTCGCCCTCGGGGGAGCTGAGGGCGATGCAGACGACTCCCTGACCGTGGCTGCGGGACGGCCAGACCCGGACGTCGCCCGTGCCGGTGGGCCTGTGCAGCCCCTCGGCGAGAAGGTCGCGGGCGAAGACCCACTCGACCGTCTCCTCGGCTCCGGTGTGGAAGGTGGCGTGCACGGCATACGGATCGGCCGTGTCATACCGCAGGCCCGCCGGTACAGGCAGTGAGGACTCGCTCGACACAACGAGGCGCAGGTGCAGCTCGCAGCTGACCGTGGTGTTCATAAGCGCCAGGGCCTTTCGCTCAGTGTGCGCTCGGGGATTCGCACGTCGGCGAAATCGACATGCCACCTCAGGTGCCGTTGTAAACCCCTCTGTCGGTTTTGTGGGCGTTCAGGTAGCTCGTATGGGCGCGTGTAACTTTGGGTAATACGGCCTTTCCGGTCGGGGCCACCCGTCCGGTAAGTTGGGGCCATGAATGCGGAGAGTGACGAGCGCACCGGGGAATCCGCGGACGGCCAGGACGCCGAACTCGGATCCCGGGCACCGGAGTTCATCAAGTCCCGCCGGACCCTGCACCTGAGCTGGCAGGTCGGCGTCTTCGTCGTGGGACTCGCCGTGGTCGGCGCGGGCGTCGTGATGCTGCCCCTGCCCGGACCCGGCTGGTTGGTCATCTTCGGCGGCATGGCGATCTGGGCGACCGAGTTCGTCTGGGCCCAGCTGGTGCTGCGCTGGACCAAGCGGAAGGTGACCGAGGCCGCCCAGCGGGCCCTCGATCCCAAGGTCCGCCGCCGCAACCTGATCCTCACGACGGTCGGTCTGGTGATCGCCGGCGTACTCATCGGCCTGTACCTGTGGAAGTTCGGCCTCGTCATGCCGTGGAAGATCGACCAGTGACCCCCGGGTGGTGCGGGAGCCCCGCTGACATGGGGTAATGTTGGCGATGCGCCCGGGCGATTAGCTCAGTGGGAGAGCGCTTCGTTCACACCGAAGAGGTCACTGGTTCGAACCCAGTATCGCCCACCACCCGGACCGAAGGCCCGGAGACGACCACCGTCTCCGGGCCTTCGGCGTACCGGCCTCACCGCATCCGGGAGAACCGCTCCCGCAGCGTCCGCGCGTCCCGCAGCCGGTGCTCGTACGTGGCACCCACCGCCAGCAGCAGCAGGCCCGCGAGGGCCGGCGGCAGCCAGCGGGGCAGTGCGCCCACCACCTGCACCACGAACGGCGCCAGCTCGTGCAGCCCCACCAGGGCCAGCACCCCGCCGCCCAGGAGCAGGGGCGCCCGCAGCCGGAACCGCGCCCCCAGCAGCGTCACCCCGAGCGCCGCGACGCCCAGGACCAGCGGACGGACCCACGCGGGGTCGGTCCAGACCGCCACCACGCCGGGCAGGAAGGTCACCGCGAGCCCCGGCCCGTACGCGGTCCAGGACGAGGCCTCCGGGTCGCTCCGCCGCCGCAGCAGACCCACCACCAGCGCGGGCACCGTCACCGGCAGGGTGTACGCCTCCGGGGTCGTCACCTCCCAGGCCGCGAGCCGCACCCAGACCGCCGCCAGGGACAGTCCCGCCGCCGCCCACGAGGCGAAGCGGCGCCGCTCCGGGCGGAGGGCGGTGGCCAGGGCGATCACCCCGCCGAGGGCCAGCACCAGCGCCAGGTACGCCGGACGGGGGACCGCGAACCCCACCGCGAGCAGCCCCACGGCCGCCCCCGTCGCCTCCACCGCCAGGGCCACCGGACGGGCCTTCGCGCCCAGGGCGGCCGTCGCCGCCGGCACCAGCAGAAGGGCCAGGGCCGTGTGGTGGTGGCCCAGGCCGGCGGCGGCGGCCGTGGCGAGCACCAGGCCCGTCGCCGCGAGCACCGCGCCGACGGCGGCGGCCGTCCGCCGCGCGCCGGTGGCGAGCACCGCCACGCCCGTGAGGAGCGCCGACAGCAGTCCCAGCACCGTGAAGGTGGCACCCCGCGTGTCCAGGGCCAGGCCGAGCGCGCTCACCCCCGAGGCGCACCCGGCGGTGAAGCCGAGCCACCCGAGGACGGTCGCGGCCTCCTGGGCACCGTCCGGGGGGAGCCCCCTCGTCGCGGGCCCCGGCCGGGCGGCGAGCGCCAGGGCGGCCGCGGCCGTCACCAGCTGGACCGCGAGGGTTCCGGCGTGCGGGAGGCCGAACGCCACGGGCAGGGCGGTGAGCAGCGCCCAGCCGAGCGCGAGCGCGCCTCCCCGCGCCCAGAGCCTCGGCAGCGTGGCGAGGGCCGCCCCCACGAGGAGCAGGACCGCCACGGCGGTCGCCGGGTACGGCGCCAGGGCGCGCTCGGCGTGCCGCCCGGACCAGACACCCGTGGTTCTGGCCGACGGCTCCAGGAGCCCGGCGGCCGCGGGCGGAAGGGCCCACAGGACGCCGAGCGCCAGCACCAGGGCCCCGGCCCCGGCAAGACCCGCCCGTATCGCCCCGGACGGCCACCCGGCCCGCGAGGATTCCGTCCCGGCCTTCCCGGCAGCGGCGCCCGCGGCTCCGGAGCCCGCCGCACCCCTCTCCGTCGCAGCGGCGCCCGCACCGGCCCGCGTACCGACACCGGCCGGCGGCTGCTCCGGCTTGGCCGGGTGTCCGGTCGGCTCGGTCGGTCGTACGGCCGCCGCCCGAGCCCGCCCCGGATCGGCGCCGGCCACGTCCTCGCGATAGCGGGGGTCGATGATGTAGACGGTGACCTTGACGATGTCGGCGAGGCTGCTGCCGGCCTCCTCGAGGAGGCCGGCAGCAGCC
>NZ_JAPSIW010000396.1 GCF_031178505.1 Streptomyces sp.
TCGGCGGGGGTGCCGTTGTCGGTGATGTCACCGGTGACGAGGACGGCCGCCAGGTCGTACGGCAGCTCCTCCAGGTACCGGAGCACGGCGCGGGTACGGGCGGCGCTCCGTTCCTCCTCGTCGATGTGGACGTCGCTGACGTGGGCGATGACGATCACGGTACCGGCCTCCGGTGGTCGCTTCCTGCTACCGGCCCGACCGTAAATGATCACGGCCCGTTCCGTAAGGGCCGGCCGGCGGCGGGTGGCCCGGAGCGCCGCGCGCTCGCGCCGGAGGCCTACTCGAAGCGGGTGGGATCGCCCGCGCCGACGCGGAGGATCTCGGGTTCCCCGCCGGAGAAGTCGACCACGGTGGTGGGGACGGTGCCGCAGTCCCCCGAGTCGAGCACCACGTCCACCTGGTGGTCGAGACGCTCCTTGATCTCCCAGCCCTGCGTCAGCGGTTCCTCCTCGTCGGGCAGCAGGAGGGTGCTGGAGAGCAGCGGTTCGCCGAGCGCGGCGAGCAGGGTCTGGGTGACGACGTGGTCCGGGATGCGTACCCCGACCGTCTTCTTCCTGGGGTGGAGGAGCTGGCGGGGCACCTCCTTGGTCGCGGGCAGGATGAAGGTGTAGGCGCCGGGGGTGGCGGACTTGACGGCCCGGAAGACGTTGTTGTCGACGTGCACGAGCTGGCCCAGCTGGGAGAAGTTCGCGCACATGAGGGTGAAGTGGTGGCGGTCGTCGAGGCGGCGGATCTCGCGGATGCGGGTGATGCCGTCGTGGCTGCCGACCCGGCTGCCCAGGGCGTAGCAGGAGTCCGTCGGGTAGGCGAGGAGCCCGTCCTTCCGGATGGTGTCGACGACGGAGTCGATGATGCGCGGCTGGGGGTTCTCGGGGTGGACGTCGAGGTACTTGGCCATGGGCGCAGTCTATTTTCGCAGCCGGCGCCAGACCGCCTTCGCCGCGTTGTGCCCGGACATGCCGTGCACGCCGGGGCCGGGCGGCGTGGCGGAGGAGCAGAGGAAGACCGCCGGGTGGGGGGTGCTGTAGGGGCGGAGCGACAGGGTGGGGCGCAGGAGGAGCTGGAGACCACTGGCCGCGCCGCAGGCGATGTCGCCGCCGACGTAGTTGGCGTTGCGGGCGGCGAGTTCGGCAGGGGCGGCGACGGCGCGGGCGAGGACGCGGTCGCGGAAGCCGGGGGCGAAGCGCTCGATCTGGCGCTCGATCGCCTCGGTGAGGTCGCCGCGCCAGCCGTTCGGGACGTGTCCGTACGCCCAGAAGACGTGCTTGCCCTCGGGCGCGCGGCCGGGATCGACCAGGGTGGGCTGCGCGGTGATGAGGAAGGGGGTGGTGGGGGCGGTTCCGGAGGAGGCCTGGCGCAGGGCGGTGCCGATCTCGCCGGCGGTGGGCCCGATCTGGACGGTGCCGGCGCGGCGCGGGGCCTCGGCGGTCCAGGGCACGGGACCGTCGAGCGCGTAGTCGATCTTGAAGGCGGCGGCGCCGTAGCGGTAGCGGTCGTAGTACCCGCCGAGTCCCGCGATCCGGGCGAGGGCGGTGGGCGAGGTGTCGAAGACGTAGGCGCGGGCGGGCGGGAGGTCGTCGAGGCGCTTGACCTCGAAGTCGGTGTGGACGGCGCCGCCCAGGTCCTTCAGATACGCGGTGAGGGCGTCGGAGATGCTCTGCGAGCCGCCCCGGGGCAGGGGCCAGCCGCCCGCGTGGGCGGCGAGCGCGAAGACCAGCCCGACGGCGCCGGTGGCGAGTCCGCCGAGCGGGGCCATGACGTGGCCGACGAGACCGGCGAACAGCGCGCGGGCCTTCTCGTCGCGGAAGCGGCGCATCAGCCAGGTGGACGGCGGCAGTCCGGCGAGGCCGAAGCGGGCGAGGGCGACCGGGTCCCGGGGCAGCGCGGTCAGCGGCAGCTGCATGAAGTCCCGTACGAGGGTGTCCCAGTGGGCGAGGAAGGGCGTGACGAGCCGCCGGTAGGCGCCCGCGTCGCGCGGACCGAGGGAAGCGGCGGTCTCGGCGACGGAGCGGGCGAGGACCGCGGCGGTGCCGTCGTCCCAGGGGTGGGCCATGGGCAGCTCGGGGTGCAGCCACTCCAGGCCGTACCGGTCCAGCGGCATCGTCCGGAAGACGGGCGATCCGGCGCCCAGCGGGTGCACGGCGGCACAGGGGTCGTGGCGGAAGCCGGGAAGGGTGAGCTCCTCGGTCCGGCAGCCGCCGCCGACGGTGGACTTCGCCTCGAAGACGGCCACCGAGTGGCCGCGGCGGGCGAGTTCGACGGCGGCGGTCAGTCCGTTGGGCCCCGCTCCCACGACGACGGCATCGAGCATCGACGGCACCTTCGGACTCCTTCGTCAGCCGGCGGCCAGGGTTCTCAGGATAGGACGGCGGGCTCCCGGGACTCGCGCGCCCCTCAGGCACCCCTGAGGAGCCCACCGATCCGCTCGGCGGTCGCCGCGTCCCGGGCGGCCGTGAACGGCAGGGCGTTGCCTCCGGCGATCCGGAAGGGCTCGCCGGTGAGGGTCGCGTGCGCGCCGCCCGCCTCGGCGACGAGCAGCAGCCCGGCCGCGTGGTCCCACGCGTACTCCCAGGAGAAGGCGACCGCGTCGAGCGCGCCCCGGGCCACCGCCAGGTACTCGAGCCCGGCGGAGCCGCAGGGGCGCGGGCGCACCCCGTCGGTGTCGAGTCCGAGGAGGGCCCGCTTCTGGTCCGGGGTGGTGTAGTCGGGGTGCGAGGTGGCGACCTCCAGGACCGCGCCGTCGGCGGGCGAACCGGAGCGTATCCGCCGGCCGTTGAGGGTGGCGCCGTGCCCGCGCACGGCGACCGCGAGCTCGTCCAGGGCCGGCGCGAAGGTCCACGAGGCGAGGATCTCGCCGCGCCGCGCGAGGGCGACGAGGGTGCAGAAGGCCGGGTCGCCGTGGACGAACTGGCGGGTGCCGTCCACGGGGTCCACGATCCAGACGGGGGCGTCCTCGGCCAGCGCCCCGTAGACCTCCGGGTCGGCGTGGACGGCCTCCTCGCCGACGACGACGGAGCCCGGCAGGAGCGCGGTGAGCGAGGCGGTCAGGTCGGCCTCGGCCGCCCGGTCCGCCACCGTGACGAGGTCGTGCGGGCCGTTCTTCTCGATGATCTCGTGGGTGGCGAGCTGCCGGAAGCGCGGCATGATCTCGGCGGCGGCCGCCTTGCGGACCGCCTCCTCGACCTCGGTCGTACCGCCGGCGAGGACGTGCTCCAGGAAGTCTTCGATCATGCGTCCAGCTAAGCACGCGGCACCGACAACCGGTATGCCGCCCTTGCCGGGCTCTGTCCCTCCCGGTGCCCGGGACGTCGGCCACCCCGGGCGCGCGACGCCCCGGACACCAGTCCGGGACCACGGACGGGTGACCCCCTCCCCCGCCTCTCGTTGACGTCATGAACATGCGGCGTCGACCGTGGGGAGATCTCATGCGAGGGGCCGGACGGCTCGTGACCTCACTCCTGGGGGCGGTCCTCACCGTCACCCCGTTCGGTGCGGCCCCGGCGGGGGCCGTCGTCGGCGGCCGGGAGGCCCGGCCGCACGCGTACCCGTACGTCGCGGCGCTGGTGGACGTCGAGGAGCGCCGGGAGTTCTGTGGCGCGGTGCTCGTCGACGACCGCCACCTCCTGACGGCCGCGCACTGCCTGTCCGGTTCGTACGGTGACCCCCGGCGGGTCGCCGTGCTGCTCGGCGACCACGACCTGACGACCGGGACGGAGTCCCCGTACGCGGTGCTCGCCCGGCCCGCCCGGTTCGCGCGCCACCCGGCGTACGACCCGGAGACCCAGCGCGACGACATCGCCGTGATCACGCTGACCCGCCCGGTCCGCCACGACCGGGGCGTCCGCCCGGTACGGCTGCCCGCGCACACGGCGCCGGACGCCTTCGACCGGACGCGGGTCGAGGTCGCCGGCTGGGGGGCGACCTCGTTCGGCGGCGGCCCCTCCCCCGTGCTGCGGACCGTGACCCTGGAGACGATGGACAACGGAACGTGCGCGGCGCGGGGTGTACCGGGTCTGACACCGGCCCAGATCTGCACCTACGCGCCGGGGCGGGACGCCTGCGTGTACGACTCCGGCGGCCCGCTGGTCCACCGGGACCGCGACGGCCGCCCCACTCTCGTCGGCCTCGTCTCGTACGGACGGGGCTGCGCCACCAGCACGCCCGCCGTCAACACCCGCGTCCGCGCGCACCTCGGCTGGATCGCACGCGCGACGAGCGCCTGACGCCCCGGCCGGCGGGGGCGCAGGCCGCACGGCGGGCGCGGGTCGGCGCCCGGGGTTCGCGACCCGGGTACGACGCGTGGTCCGTGCCCACGAGTCGGGGCCCGTCGCCCTCAGCCTCCTGGACCTGGCCCGCCCCCTCGGCGCCCGCACCGGGGGTGCCGGGGGCGCGGCGTCGGTCTCCTAGGAGGTGCGCCGGTTCCGCCGGCCCCGCCCGGCCTTCCTGGCGGCCACCATCTGCGCGTACACACGGCGCGTCAGGGGGTGCTGGGTTCCGAGCGTGCGCAGACACGTCGTCAGGATCTCCTGGTACAGCCGGCGGGACTCCCGCTTCATCCCGGCCTCCAGGAGGATTCCCGCCATGCTCAGGCCGGTGGTGATCGTGTCGGGGTGGGCCGGGCCCAGCACCCTCTCCTGGTGGTCGAGGGTCTGCCCGAGCAGGGGGACGGCCCGGTGGAAGTCGCCCGCCCCGGCGTGGGCGGTGGCCAGGTTGTGGCGGGCGGTGAGGGTGTGGGCGTGATCGTCACCGAGGGCCCGGGCGCACGCGGTGACGTTCTCCTCGTAGAGCCGTACGGCCCGGCGGAGATCGCCCGTGTCGCCGTACGCTCCGGCGAGGCTGTTACGGACGGTGAGGGTGTCGGGGTGGGAGGGGCCCTGGACCTGTTCCCGTCCGTGGAGTGCCCGCTCGAAGAGGGGCACGGCCTGCTCCGGCCGGCCCGCCAGCCGGAGCGTGTACGCGAGCATGCCGAGGACGGCGAGGGTCTCCGGGTGGTGGGGGCCGAGGTCCCGCGTCCGCGCGTGGAGCGTCTCTTCGTAGAGGGGGACGGCCCGGTCGAAGGCGCCCGCCTCGCGGTGCGCGTCGGCGAGGTGACGGCGGCTGGTGAGAGTGTCGGGATGGTCCGCGCCCAGTGTTCTCTCCCGGGCCCGGAGGACCTCCCGGAAGAGGGGGAGGGCCCGGTCGGGGGCGCCGGCCATGAGGTGGGAGACGGCCAGGTTGTGGCGGACGGTGAGGGAGCGGGGGTGGTCCTCGCCCAGCCGCTCGCGGTCGGCGGCGTCGGCCTGTTCGAACAGCGGGACGGCACGCTCCGGGTCGCCGGCGGCCAGGAAGCCGTACCCGATGTCGGCGGCGCGGGTGTCGGGGGGTTCGTCGCCGGGGACGCCGGAGTGCGCGGCGTCGGGGTGCACGGCGTCGGACGGGTCCGGTGCGTCGCCGGGAGCGGCGAGGCGCGCGGCACGGTCGCCATCGCCGGCCGCCCGGAGGGTGAGGGCGAGGGCGACGCGGGTGGCGCGGGTGGTGGCGTGGCCCGGACCGAGGACGCGTTCCATGGCGGGCAGGGCCCGCTCGAACTGGGCGACGGCCCGGTCGGTGTCCCCCGCGTCCCGGTGGGCGCCCGCCAGGTTGGCGCGGGCGAGAAGGGTGTCGGGGTGGTCCTCGCCGAGGACCCGTTCCATGTCCTGGAGGGTCCGCTCGAAGAGGGGGACGGCCCCGGCCGGGTCCTCGGGTGCCGTGCGGGCGGCCGTCAGGTTGTTCCGCGTCACGAGGGTGAGGGGGTGGTCCTCGCCGAGGACGCGCCGGCACGCGTCGAGGTTCTCCTCGTACAGGCGGACGGCCCCGGTGCGGTCACCCGCCTGTCGCCGGGTGTGGGCGAGGGTGTTGCGCAGGGCGAGGGCGTGGTGGGCGTCCTCGTCCCCCTCGGCCGGGAGCGCCACGTCCTCGGGGTGGCGGCCCAGCAGGGCGAGGGCCTTGTCCGGTTCGCCCGCCGCCCGGTAGGCGTCGGCCAGGTTGTTGCGGCCGGCGACGGTGAGCGGGTGATCCGGCCCGAGGACGCGTTCCTCGTCGGCGAGGGCCCGCTCGTACAGGGGGACGGCCTTGTCCGGCCGCCCCGACGCCTCGAGGGCGTGCGCGAGGTTGTGCCGGCCGGTGAGCGTGTGGATGTCGTCCTCGCCCAGTTCCCCCTCGTGGTGCTCCAGGGCGCGGCGCAGGTGCCTGGCGGCCCGGGTGCCGAGCCCCTGGCTCAGGAGGAAGACCCCGGCGTGGGTCAGGAGGCGTGCCGTGGTGCCGGTGTCGGCGGCCACGGGGGTGTGGGCGGCGAGGGCGTCCATGTGCGGGAGCAGGGCGCGGCCGGTGGGCCAGTTCGCCGGGTCCTGCCAGTCGGTCGACCGCACGGCGGAGAAGAGCGCCGACGTGGCGCGGTCCCGGGCCTCGGCGACGAGCTCC
>NZ_JAPSIW010000397.1 GCF_031178505.1 Streptomyces sp.
CCGACGCCGCCCTCGACCTGGCCGGGTCCGTCGCCTTCGCCTGGTCCTGCCGGGGCCGGCTGCGCGAGGCCCGCGACGGACTCGAACAGGCCCTGCTGCTGAGCGGCGCGCGCGGCCGGGCCCGCACCCGCGCCCTGTGGGCCCTCGGGGTGACCCTGGTGTTCCAGGGCGACCCCGGAGCGGCGCAGGAGATCAGCGAACGGTGCGCCCGCGAGGCCCGGTACACCGAGTACGCGGAGGCGGGGACGGCCGGCGGGCCCCACCGGCCCGGCGAGCTCACCCTCGACGCCGCCGCCCTCGCGGGCCTCGTCGCCCTCACGACGGGCCGCGCCAAGGCCGCGGCGGTGGTCGTCGGCCACGTCCTGGACGCCGTGCCGGACGACTCGGCCGCGCGGCTGCGCTGCCACCTCGTGCGGGTCTTCGCCCTCACCGGCCTCGGCCGGCTCGACGAGGCCGATGCCGGCGCCCGCGCCCTGCGCGAGCGCTGCGAGGAGCGCGGCGAGCACGGCATCCGTACCGCTCTCGCGTACCACTCGGCCCTCATCTGCCTGCTGACGGGCGACCCGGGAGCCGCGGCCGGCCACGCCAGGGCCATGCTGGAGGGCAGCCGCCGGCTCGGTGCGCGTCTCGGTGTCGCCCTGGGCCTCGACGTCCTCGCCACGGCGCTCGCCGCCGCCGGCGACGGCGCGAGCGCGGCGGACGTCTCCGGCACCGGCGAGGCCTACTGGCGTGCCACCGGCCGGCCCCGCCGCGGCCTGCCGGGCCTGCGGGCGCTGCGCGAGAAGTACACCGGTACGGCCCGCGCCGCGCTCGGCGACCCCGCCTACGAGGAGATCTTCCTGCGCGCCCTCACCGGAACGCCCCAGGAGGGCCTGGCCCGGGCGCTGCGCACCGGCCCGGGCAGCTGATCACCCCGCCGGGGGTGCGGCGGCGGTGCCCTCGGGAGGGGGGTTCGGTGCCCGCCCGTCGAGCCGGCGGGGCGGGCCCCCGGTCCACCAGGTCGGGGACGAGCGCGGCGATGTTCCAGGCGTCGTCCTCGCCCCGGTGGCGACGGCCCTCGAGGGGCATGGGACCCGACCTGCGGGGCACGCGCCGGGCGTGGACACCGGCCGGAGGGAATGGCGGCGGCGGATGCGGGCACGCGGGCAGCAGCACCGGGGCGGCCGGGGCGGACCGCACGTGACGCGGCGGCTCGCCCCACGCACGGTGACGGATCCGCGGGGGTCCGCGTCGGGGCAGGCCGCCGGCGCGCCCTACCGGGCCGCTCGCCCGGCCGCGGCGGACCGCCGCCCCGGCGGTCCGCCGGCCCCACCCCGTAAAGTCGACCCCGTTGTAGTTGTACGACACCGTCCCACGAGGAGAGTCCCGTGACCGACCCGGCGGCCATCGCCCGGCAGCAGCAGATCGCCCAGGAGCTGGAGGTGTCCGCGAGCTTCGAGCCGCGGGCGGAGATCGAGCGCCGGGTGGCGTTCCTGGCCGAGCGCCTCCGGTCCACCGGGCTGCGCTCGCTCGTCCTCGGCATCAGCGGCGGCGTCGACTCCACCACGGCCGGCCGGCTGTGCCAGCTCGCCGTCGAGCGGGTCCGGGAGGCCGGGCAGGAGGCCACCTTCTACGCCATGCGCCTGCCGTACGGCGTGCAGGCCGACGAGAAGGACGCGCGCACCGCCCTGGACTTCATCCGCGCCGACCGGGTCCTCACCGTCGACGTGAAGCCCGCGTCCGACGCCGCCCTGGAGGCCGCGCTCGCCGGTGGGGTCACCTTCCGCGACGCCCACCACCAGGACTTCACACACGGCAACATCAAGGCCCGCCAGCGGATGATCGCCCAGTACGCCGTCGCCGGCGCCCACGACGGACTCGTCGTCGGCACCGACCACGCCGCCGAGGCCGTCTCCGGCTTCTTCACCAAGTTCGGTGACGGCGCGGCCGACCTCGTACCGCTCACCGGTCTCACCAAGCGACGGGTCCGCGCCGTCGCCGCCGAGCTGGGAGCCCCGGCCGAGCTGGTCTGGAAGACGCCGACCGCCGACCTGGAGACCCTCGACCCCGGCAAGCCCGACGAGGACGCGCTCGGCGTCACCTACGACGACATCGACGACTTCCTGGAGGGCAAGCCGGTCTCGGAGGCCGCCTACGCCGCCATCGTCCGCCGCTACGACCTGACCGCCCACAAGCGGCAGCTGCCGATCGCTCCCTGAGCGCCCGACGCCGGTCCGGCGGATCCTGGAAGGGGGCCTCGCCGAGGCCCCCGGAAGGGAGCACGCCATGTTCGGCGAAACCCCGGCGTTCAGCGGATTCTCCGTCGACGACCTCGACGCCGCGCGCCGCTTCTACGGCGAGACCCTCGGCCTGCGGGTGGAGGACGAGGGCCCCGGCGACATGGGAGCCCTCGTGCTCACCCTGGCGGGCGGCGCCCGGGTGTTCGTCTACGCCAAGGACGACCACACCCCCGCCTCCTTCACGATCCTCAACTTCGAGGTCGACGACATCGACCGGGCGGTCGACGCCCTGGGCGGGCGCGGGGTGGAGTTCGAGCGGTACCCCGGGTTCGAGGCGGACGGGAAGGGGATCGTACGGAGCGACGGCCGGGGCCCCTCGATCGCCTGGTTCAAGGACCCCGCCGGAAACGTCCTCTCCGTCCTGCAGTCGGGCTGACCGGACCGTCGCCGTCCTGCGGGCCTCCGCCCGAAGCCACCAGGACCGCCACGAACGGACCTGCCCGGATGCGGAGCGCCCCGCCCCCGGCTCGAATGGGAGGGTGAGCGCGCCCCCCGACGACTGCCTCGCCCGCAACGAGTGGATCTGCGGGGACTACCTGTCCTCGCGGAGCGAGATCCTCGCCGACGCCGTCGTCCAGCACCTCCGGCTGACCGGTGCCTCCCTCGCCCTCGGAGTCGCCGTCGCCGTCCCGCTCGCCCTCCTGGCCCGCCGCCGGCGCTGGGCCGCGGCGCCCGTGCTCGGCGTCACCACCGTCCTGTACACGATCCCCGCGCTCGCGATGTTCTCGCTGCTCCTGCCCGTGTACGGGCTGTCCGCCTCCCTCGTCGTCGCCGGGCTGGTCCTGTACTCGCTCACCCTCCTCGTCCGGAACCTGCTCGCCGGGCTCGACGCCGTACCCGACGACATCCGCAGGGCCGCGCGGGGGCTCGGATACGGCCCCACCCGTCTCCTCCTCGCCGTCGAACTGCCCCTCGCGCTGCCCGCCGCCATGGCCGGGCTCCGCATCGCCGCGGTCTCCACCGTCTCCCTCGTCACCATCGGCGCGATCGTCGGCCACGGCGGCCTCGGCAACCTCATCTACTCCGGGATGAACACCTACTTCAAGGCGCAGGTTCTCACCGCCTCCGTCCTCTGCGTCCTCCTCGCCGTCGCCGCCGACCTGCTCCTCCTCGGCGCCCAGCGGCTGCTCACCCCCTGGACCCGCGGGCAGGACCGGTGACCACGCTCGCCGCCGCGTGGGCCTGGCTCACCACCGCCGCCCACTGGTCCGGCGAGGACGGCATCGGACACCGGCTCACCGAGCACCTGCTCCTCACCGGCGCCGGCCTCGCGCTCAGCTGCCTGATCGCGCTGCCCGTCGCCCTCGCCCTCGGTCACCTCGGCCGGGGCGGCGCCCTCGCCGTCAACCTCGCCAACGCCGGCCGGGCCGTCCCCACCTTCGCCGTCCTCGTCCTGCTGCTCCTCGGCCCCCTCGGCCCGTACGACCCCTGGCCGACCGTCGTCGCCCTCGTCCTCTTCGCCGTCCCACCGCTGCTCACCAACGCGTACGTGGGGGTGCGCGGGGTCGACGCCGACGTCGTACGAGCCGCCCGGGGCATGGGCATGACCGGCCGCCAGGTGCTCGCCCGCGTCGAGCTGCCGCTCGCGCTGCCCCTGCTCCTCACCGGCGTCCGTGTCGCCGCCGTCCAGCTCGTCGCCACCGCCACCGTCGCGGCCCTCGCGGGCGGCGGCGGTCTCGGCCGGATCATCACCGCCGGCTTCAACCTCGCCTCCACCCCGCAGGTGCTGGCGGGCGCCGTCCTCGTCGCCGGACTCGCCCTTCTCGTCGAAGGCCTCTTCGAAGCGGTCCGGGCGCTCGTCCCGGCCGCGCCGCGCACCCGGGACCGCCCATGAGGACGGCCCGCCTCGCCGCCGGGGCGCTCGCCGCGCTCCTCGCCCTCGCAGGCTGCGCCACCGGCCCCGCCCTGGAGGACCGGGGAGCCGTCACCGCCCCGCCCGGCGACAGCCGCCACCTCACCGTCGGCTCGGCCGGCTTCACCGAGAGCGAGCTGCTCGCCCGGATGTACGCCCTCCTGCTCGAACAGGCCGGATACCGCACCACCCTCCTCACCGTCACCAACCGCGAGCTGTACGAACCGGCGCTGGAGAACGGACAGATCGACGTCGTGCCCGAGTACGCGGCCACCTTCGCCGACTGGCTGAACGCCAAGGTGAACGGACCGGACGCGCCGGCCGTCGGCTCACCCGACCTCACCGCCACCATGAGCGCCCTGCGGCGGCTCGCCGGCCCGCGCGGCCTCACCGTGCTCGAACCCGGCCGGGCCGTCGACCAGAACGCCTTCGCCGTCACCGCCGCCTTCGCCGCCGAGCACCACCTCAGGACTCTCAGCGATCTGGGCGCCCGGGGCGTCCCGGTACGGCTCGCGGCCGGAGACGAATGCGTCCGCCGCCCCTACTGCGCTCCCGGCCTGCGGAAGGTCTACGGCATCGACGTCACCGCCGTCGACCCCAAGGGCGTCGGCACCACGCAGGCCAAACAGGCCGTGCGCGACGGCCAGGACCAGCTGGTGCTGACGACGACCACCGACGCCACCCTGGACGACTTCGGCCTCGTGCTCCTCGCCGACGACAGACACCTGCAGAACGCCGACCACATCGTCCCCGTCGTCAACCGGGCCCGCGCCGGAAGCACGGGCGTCACCCGCGTCCTCGGCCGTCTCAACGACGTCCTGACCACCGCCGACCTCGCGGACCTCAACGAACGCGTCGACAGCTGGCGCCGGCTCCCCGAGGACGTGGCCCGCGCCTATCTCGTCGCGAAGGGTCTCCTGCGGCCCTGAACCGGCGGCGGCGCTCCGGCGGGCCCGGAGTGCGTCGTCCGCGCCTCCCCCGGTGGCGGCCACCCCCCGGGGAGCGCGCGAAAGTCCGAGCGGTGCGTGCGCTTGCTCACCGTGCGCTCCCGTCCCCCGCGGCTGCCCGTGCCTGGACGGAGTCGTACCCGGCGATGGAGTGCCGCCACGGCCCCGTCAGCATCAGCGGCCGCGCCGGCCTGGTCCGGTGCCTGGGCCCCGCGCCCTCGGGGCTGCGGGACGAAGTGGAGGCCACCGGCGTCCTGTTCACCGCCGACGCCGTCGACCCGGTCGCCGCGTCCGTCCGCGCCCCACCGCCTCGCCGTCGCCCTCGCGGACCGGCGTGGTCTCGACCCCGACCGCCCCCCGGCACGTCTCGCGCTCGGTCGTCCCGCCGGAGCGTTCCGCCCGACCGCGGCGGAGACCGCCCGTATCCTGCGCTCATGATCACCACGGATGCCACGGACCTGCGGGAGATGCCCGGCGACTGGCGGCGCGCCCTCGCCGTCGTCGCCCACCCCGACGACCTGGAGTACGGCTGCGCCGCCGCCGTCGCCGCCTGGACGGACGCCGGGAAGGAGGTCGTCTACGTCCTCGCCACCCGCGGCGAGGCCGGGATCGACACCCTCGCCCCGGAGACGTGCGGGCCGCTGCGCGAACGCGAGCAGCGCGACAGCGCCGCCGTCGTCGGCGTGGACACGGTCGAGTTCCTCGGCCACCGCGACGGTGTGCTCGAGTACGGAGTCCCCCTGCGGCGCGACATCGCGGCCGCGATCCGCCGCCACCGTCCCGAGCTCGTCGTGACCCTCAACCACCGCGACACCTGGGGCCCCGGACCCGGTGCCCCCTGGAACACCCCCGACCACCGGGCCGTCGGGCGGGCCACCCTGGACGCCGCGGCCGACGCCGGCAACCGCTGGATCTTCCCCGAACTCGCCGACGAGGGCCTGGAGCCCTGGGACGGCGTCCGCTGGGTCGCCGTCGCGGGGTCCGGCACCCCGACCCACGCGGTCGACGCGGCCCCCGGCATGGACCGCGCCGTCGCGTCGCTGCTCTGCCACCGGGCCTACATCGAGGCGCTGACGGACCAGGACCCGGAGGAGTACGTCCGCGACTTCCTCACCACGACCACCGGGCAGGCCGCCGGCCGCTTCGGCGGACGCCCGGCCGTGACCTTCGAACTCTTCCCCCGCTGACCCGGACGGGCCGGCGCCGCGTCACCCCATCGGCGCCGGCTTCAGGACGGCGAAGGGCGCGCCGAACGGGTCCTCGAACCAGGCCAGCCGGCCCACGTCCGGGATGTCGGCCGGCGGAAGGAGGATCCGCCCGGCGGCGCCGGGTCGCTGTCACCGAGGA
>NZ_JAPSIW010001059.1 GCF_031178505.1 Streptomyces sp.
GCTCCTCCGAACCGCCGAGCACGTCCTGGAGGTACTTCGCCGACCAGTTGGAGACGGTGGAGTCGCCGATGTACGCGAAGCTCATCACGAGGCAGAGCGGCAGCAGCAGCCGGAACGGCACTCCGCCGTCCGTCCGCCCGGGCCCGTCCACCGGCACGCGGTCCCCGGCGGCGTACCACCGGCTCGCGGCGAGGGCGACGGGCAGGAGGACGGCGACGACGGGGAGGTACGACACCAGCAGCGTCAGGTCCCCGTACGCCCCGGCCCACGCCAGCGAGGCGCCGACGATTCCGCCGAGGCTGTACGCGGCGTGGAAGCCGAGCATGATGCTTCGCCCGTACGCCCGCTGGAGGTTCACCCCCAGCATGTTCATGGCCGCGTCCAGGGCGCCGACGGCCAGCCCGAACGCGCCGAGGACGAGGGCCGCCTGCCACAGTTCGTTCCCCGCGCCGACGCCCAGGAGCGTGAGGAGGACGAGGGGCTGGGCCCACCGCAGCACGGCGGCGGGCCCGACGCGGGCGGCGAGCTTCCCGGTCGCCACGCTCGCGACCCCGGCGAGGACGGGCACGGCCGCGAGGAAGGCGGGCAGCAGCCCGTCGGATATGCCGTACCGGTCCTGGACGGCCGGTATGCGGGTCACGAGCAGGGCGAAGGCGACCCCTTGCACGAAGAAGCCGACCGCCAGGGAGGCCCGCCCACGCCGCAACCGCGCATCCGTCATGGCGGCTCAGCGTAGGACCGGGGCCTACCGCTGGGTAGACCGGTCACAGACCCAATGTGGCGGGCAGTTCCTCCATCCTCCGGAAGTGTCCGCGGGCCCCGGGGAGCTTCTCGGCGGGGGTCATGGCGGTGAATCCGTACACGTCCATGCCGGCCGCCAGGGCGGCCCGCACGCCGAGCAGGCTGTCCTCGACGACCACGCACCGCTCGGGGGCGACGCCCATGCGTGCGGCGGCGTGGAGGAAGAGGTCGGGTTCGGGCTTGCCCCGGCCGACGTCCTCGGCGCTGAAGATGTTCTCGTCGCGGAACCAGCTGTCGAGGCCGGCGCTGCGGTGCCCGACGCGGATGCGCTCGTGGCTCCCGGAGGAGGCGACGCAGTACGGGATGTGCTCCCGCGCGAGCAGGCCGAGGACCTCGGCGGCCCCGGCGACGGCCCGCAGCTCCTTCTCGAAGGCGGCGAAGACCCTGGCGTGGAAGGTGTCGTCGAAGTCGGCCGGCAGCCGCCGGCCGGTCCGCTCCTCGATGAGCTCGTGGATGCGGTGCATGGCGGAGCCCATGTAGTCCCGCACCGACTCCTCGTAGGTGGTGGGGTGCCCGAGCTCGGTGAGGTAGCCGGCGAGGAGCCGGTTCGATATCGGCTCGCTGTCGACGAGCACCCCGTCGTTGTCGAAGATGACCAGGTCGTAGCGCATGACCACACCTTAGGGGCCCGGAACGCAGGAAAGCCCCGCACCAGAGGTGCGGGGCTTTCCCACAATAATTGTTCGGCGGCGTCCTACTCTCCCACAGGGTCCCCCCTGCAGTACCATCGGCGCTGAAAGGCTT
>NZ_JAPSIW010000398.1 GCF_031178505.1 Streptomyces sp.
ACCCGCTCGCCCCGCTGCCGGCCCCGGCCGAGAAGGCCTTCACCGCCTTCGACAAGGGCTCCGGCTCGCAGTCGGTCGCGACCACCATGGCCTTCGTGCGCCTGATCAAGGACCTGGTCCGCGACAAGGAGACCGGCAAGCGCTGGGTCCCGATCGTCCCGGACGAGGCCCGCACCTTCGGCATGGAGTCGCTGTTCCCCTCGCTCGGCATCTACTCGCCGAAGGGCCAGACGTACGAGCCGGTCGACCGCGACCAGCTGATGTACTACAAGGAGGCCGTCAACGGCCAGATCCTGAACGAGGGCATCACCGAGGCCGGCTCCATGGCCGACTTCATCGCCGCTTCGACGTCGTACGCGACGCACGGCGAGGCGATGATCCCGTTCTACATCTTCTACTCGATGTTCGGCTGGCAGCGGACCGCCGACCAGATGTGGCAGCTCGGCGACCAGCTCGGCCGCGGCTTCCTCGTCGGCGCGACCGCCGGCCGCACCACCCTGACCGGTGAGGGCCTCCAGCACGCCGACGGCCACTCCCCCGTCATCGCGGCCACCAACCCGGCGGCGCTGACGTACGACCCGGCGTTCGCGTACGAGGTCGCGGCCATCGTCAAGGAGGGCCTGCGCCGCATGTACGGCGAGGCGGCCGAGGGCGAGGACCGGGACGTCTTCTACTACCTCACCGTCTACAACGAGCCGATGCCGCAGCCGGCCAAGCCGGCCGGCGTCGACGAGGGCATCATCAAGGGCCTGTACCGCTTCAACACCGCCGAGTCGGCCGGTCTGGAGCTGCCCGCCAACGCCTCGCGCATCCAGCTGCTCTCCTCCGGCACGGCCATCCACTGGGCCCTGCAGGCGCAGAAGCTGCTCGCCGAGGAGTGGGGCGTGGGCGCCGACGTGTGGTCCGCGACCTCCTGGACGGAGCTGCGGCGCGACGCGCTGGAGGCCGACGCGGCGCTGCTGCGCGGTGAGGAGCGGGTGCCGTACGTCCGCAAGGCCCTGGAGGGCGTCGAGTCCCCCGTCCTCGCGGTCTCCGACTACATGCGCCAGGTCCCGGACCAGATCGCGCAGTGGGTCGAGCAGGACTGGTCCTCGCTGGGCGCCGACGGCTTCGGCCTGTCGGACACCCGTGACGCGGCCCGCCGGCACTTCGGGGTCGACGCGCAGTCGATCGTCGTGGCGGCGCTGGCGCAGCTGGCGCGGCGCGGCGAGGTCGCGGCGACGGCCGTGAAGGAGGCGCGCGAGCGCTACGGCCTGTAAGGGCCGACGGAAAGAGGTCGATCGAGCGGCACGCATGATGGAGTCATGCGTGCCGCTCGTCTCATCAAGATGGTCCTGCTGCTGCAGAACCACCCGTCCATGACCGCCGCCGAGCTCGCCGCCGAGCTGGAGGTGTCGGAGCGGACCGTCACCCGTGATGCCCTCGCCCTCTCGGAGGCGGGGGTTCCGGTGTATGCGGACCGGGGCAGGAACGGCGGGTACCGGCTGGTCGGCGGGTACCGCACCCGGCTGACCGGGCTGGCCCGCGGTGAGGCGGAGGCCCTCTTCCTGTCGGGGCTGCCGGGCGCGCTGCGGGACATGGGCCTGGAGGACGCGGCCTCGGCGGCCCGGCTGAAGGTGTCGGCGGCGCTGCTGCCCTCGCTGCGGGACGCGCCGGCCTCGGCGGCCCGCCGCTTCCACCTGGACGCGCCCGGCTGGTACCAGGAGCCGGAGACGCCCGAACTGCTCGCCCCGCTGGCCGAGGCCGTCTGGGACGACCGCCGCGTCGCGGCCCGCTACCGGCGCGGGGACGGTACGGAGGTGGAGCGGGACCTGGAGCCGTACGGGCTCGTCCTGAAGGCGGGCGTCTGGTACGTGTGCGCCCTGGCCGGCTCCTCGTACCGCACCTACCGGGTGGACCGGTTCACCGGGGTGGCGGTCGGCGAGGAGCGTTTCGTACGGGATCCGGAGTTCGACCTGGCGGCGTTCTGGACCGAGCGCGCGGCCGAGTTCGCGCGCTCGCTGCTGCGCGCGGAGGTCGTGCTGCGGCTGACCGGGGCGGGGGCGCGCCGGCTGCCGTACGTGACGGACCGGGCGGCCGCCGAGGAGGCTCTGGCGGCCGGGGAGCGGGACGCCGGCGGGCGGCTGACGGTGACGCTCAGGACCGAGAACGAGGACGTGGCCTTCGGCCAGCTGCTCGGTCTCGGTCCTGAGGCCGAGGTGCTGGCCCCGGAGTCGCTGCGCGCCCGGTTCACGGCGGCGGCCCGGGGCCTGGCGGAGCTCTACCGGTAGTCCTCCGGGCGGGTGTCCGGGTCGGCCTCCTTGGCCGCCATGAACCCCCAGGAGTCGGGGCGGGAGCCGTCGGCGTCGGTGAAGCCGTACTCCCGGGCGAGCTGCCCGCTGTCGAGCGACCGCCCGTTCCAGCGGGCCCGTCCGGGGTCGGCGGCGAGGGCGGCGACCGCCCGGCCCACGTACACCGGTGACTCCGAGACGGCGAAGTCGGGGAGCTGCTCCGTCGCGTCGCGCCAGTTCTCCTCGGTGACGCCGAAGTGGGCGAGCATCTGCTCGGACCGGAGCCAGCCGGGGCTGACGGAGACGGCGGTGCCGCCGGCGTCGGCGAGTTCGCGGGCGAGGCCGAAGGCGATCCGGATGGGGGCGTTCTTCGCCAGGTCGTAGAAGAGGTTCTCCCGGTAGTGGGTGCCGTTGTAGGCGGTGGTGCCGTCGGTGACCTCCACGACGAGGCCGCCGGGGTGGCGGGCGAGCAGCGGCAGGGCCGCGTGCGCGGTGACGAGGTGGGTGCGGACCCCGAGCTCCAGCATGCGCAGGCCGTCGGCGAGGTCGATGTCCCAGGTCTTCCTGCCGAAGGTCGCGACGAGGAGGTGTTCGCCGCCCCACACGTCGTTGACGAGGACGTCGAGGCGGCCGTGGTCCTGGTCGATCCGCTCGACCAGGGCCCGCACCTGGCCGGGTTCCAGGTGGTCGGTGGGGACAGCGATGCCCTCGCCGCCGGCGGCCGTCACCAGTTCGGCGGTCTCCTCGATGGTCTCGGTGGCCCGGCCGACCTCGCTGATCCGGTCGCGGGTGGTGCGGCCGGTGACGTAGACGGTGGCTCCGGCGGTCCCGAGCTGGACGGCGATGGCCCGTCCGGCGCCCCGGGTGGCCCCGGCCACCAGGCAGACGCGTCCGCGCAGGGGTGTGTTCTCTGTCGTCATGGTCCCCAGGCTGACAGGGAAAGGCGACATCTTCTGTCCGGATTCATATCGGGCATTCCGGGTGCGTCGCACCGGCCGAACCGTGATGCTGGAGCCGTGATGGACGAGACCGAGTTCTGGGAGATCATCGACGCCACCCGCGCGGAGGCCGAGGGCGACCCGGAGGAGCAGGCGGAGCTGCTCGTGGAGCGGCTGACCCGGCTGGACCCCGACTCCGTGCTCG
This sequence comes from Streptomyces sp., assembly GCF_031178505.1. Classification (GTDB taxonomy): domain Bacteria; phylum Actinomycetota; class Actinomycetes; order Streptomycetales; family Streptomycetaceae; genus Streptomyces; species Streptomyces gulbargensis. Next base: position 3,414 of record NZ_JAPSIW010000398.1, read on the forward strand.
ATTACGCGCGCCACTTCGAGGCCCGGTTCAACCGCGCGTACCTCTGGGACCTGTGGGGGGCCGCGGCCGTGCTGTTCGACGAGGCGGGCGAGGAGACCTTCGACTCCTTCCGCTGCTGGCTGATCGGGCAGGGCCGGGAGGTGTACGAGGGGGCGGTGCACGACCCGGACGCGCTGGCCGAGCTGCTCGACGAGTTCGATCCGGAGATCGACGGGGACGGCGAGGAGATCGGCTTCGCGGCGGACGAGGCGTACGAGACGCTGACCGGCGCCGAGACGCCGGACCTGGGTGTCCCGATGCCGGGCGGGGAGCCCCTGGGCACCCCGTTCGACCTGTCGGACGACGCGGTCCTGGCCTCCCGTTTCCCCCGGCTGTGGGCCCGCTTCGGCGGCGCCTGAGGAACCGGTCGCGCCGGCCCCGGCGGCCCGTGCCGGTCAGAAGTGGGTGCCGCCGTCGACGCGGACCTCGGTGCCGGTGATGAACGCGCCGTCCTCGGAGGCGAGCATGGCGACGACGCCCGCGACGGTCTCAGGCCCGGCGAAGCCCTGACCGAGGGCCGGGGCGAGCTTCACGAAGAGGGACATGTCGGCGTCGGCGGGCAGGCCGGGCCCGACCGACCGGCGGCTGACGCCGGAGCCGTCCGTCATGCCGGAGGAGATGGAGCCCGGCTGGACCGCGGTGAAGCGGATGCCCCGCCCGGCGTACTCGGCGGCGAGCGCGTGGGTCATGGACTGGATGCCGCCCTTGCTGGCCGCGTAGGCCGCCATGTAGGGGTGGGCGAACATCGCGGACGTGGAGGAGAAGTTCACGACGGCGGGACCGTGGCCCTCCAGGAGGGCGGGTATCGCCTCGCGGATGACGAGGAACGTGCCGGTGAGGTTGATCCGGAGGATCTGCTCGAAGGCGTCGAGGGTCGTCTCGTGGGTGTGCGAGGAGCGCAGCACGCCGGCGGCGTTGACCAGGACGTCCAGGCCGCCGAGCGCCTCGACGGCGGCGGCGACCCCGGCCCGTACGGAGGCCTCGTCGGCGACGTCCAGGACCACGGTGGTGAGGCGGTCGGCAGCCGCTCCGGCCCGGGCGGTGGTGTCCTTCAGGCCCTCCTCGCTGATGTCGGCGGCGACGACGCGGCCGCCCTCGGCGAGCATGCGCACGACGGTGGCCTGGCCGATGCCGGAACCGCCGCCGGTGACGAGGGCGCGGCGGCCGGTGTAGCGGGTCAGCTGGTTCATGGTGACGACCTCTCGATGTCGGACGGGGCGGAGCGCCTGCCACCGTACGCCCATGTGGCACGTTTTGCCACTATGACAGAACGTGCATGCCCGGCGCCCGCAGGCGTACGCTTCGTACGGTGAGCACCAAGCCCTCCCTGACCGAGCGCCGCAAGGCGGCCACGCAGCTGGACATCGCCCGCGCCGCCGCCGAACTCTTCACCGAGCACGGCCCCGACGGGACCACGGCCGAGGACATCGCCGAACGGGCCGGGGTCGCCCTGCGCACCTTCTACCGCTACTTCCGCTCCAAGCAGGACGCGGTGGCCCCCCTCCTGTCGGCCGGCGCCGACCGCTGGCGCGAACGGCTCGCGGAGGCCCGGCCCGGCACCGCCGTGCCCGAGGCCCTGGAGCGTTCGGTCGCCGAGTCGCTGACCCCCGCGACCGAGGCGGACGAGGAGGGGCTGCGCCGGACCCGGGGCCTGTTGCGGGCCGCCGCCGGGGACCCGGCCCTGCGGGCGGTCTGGTACCGGGTCAACCAGGAGTCGGAGGAGCGGCTGCGCGACATCGTCGCCGGGCTCGCCGGGCCGGACGCCGACCTCCTGGAGGTCCGCCTGGCGGCGGCCGCCGCCACCGACGCCATCCGGATCGCCCTGGAGACCTGGGCCGAGACGGACGCCCCCCTGCGCGGCGAGGGCTCCCCGGCCGCCCTCGCCGTCCGCTGCCTGCGCGAACTGACCGGCGGCACGCGCCTCCTGGGACGGCGGCGGGACACTCCTTAAGGAGCCAGCGAGCGGCCCATCAGGACGTCGTCGATCGAGGCTCCGTCGATCAGGAACTCCCCCGGCAGCACGCCCTCCACCACGAAGCCCTCGGAGGCGTACAGGGCGCGGGCCGGCGCGTTGTGGCCGAGGACGCGCAGGGTGAGGCGGACGGCGCCCTCCGCGCGCGCCCGGTCCATGGCGGCCCGCAGCAGTGCCCGGGCCACGCCCTGCCCGCGGGCCGCGTCGGCGACGGCGAGGCCCTGGATCTGGCGGACGTGGGCGTTGGAGGGCAGCCGGGTCGGCGGCACCACCCGCACGTAGCCGAGGACCTCCTCCCCGCGCACGGCGACGAGGTAGTCCTCGGGCCGGTCCCGCTCGTCGAAGAAGGGTGCGTAGGGCTCCGTGGGCCGGGGCAGCACCGCGTGGAGGGGGGACCAGGTGTCCCGGTCCAGCCGGCCGAGGGCGTCGCCGTCCGCGCCGACGGCGGGGCGTATCCGTGTTTCCTGCGTGATCATGCCGGTCACTGTGCCACGGCCGGAGCGGGAAGGGCAGGATGGGGCGCATGCAGCGATCCGCTCCCCGCACCCCCGCCACCCGCAGGCGCGTCGCCGTCACCGGTGCCTCCGGTCTCATCGGTTCGGCCCTGGTCCGCTCCCTGCGCGCCGACGGCCACGACGTCCTGCGCCTGGTCCGGCGGCCCGCCCGGACCGCCGACGAGGTGGAGTGGGACCCGAAGCGGCTGTACGTGGACGCCGCCGGCCTCGTCGGCGTGGACGCCGTGGTGCACCTGGCGGGCGCCGGGGTCGGCGAACGCCGGTGGAACGAGGCGTACAAGAAGGAGATCCGCGACAGCCGGGTCCTCGGTACGGCGGCCATCTCCCAGGCCCTCGCCTCGCTCGCGGACCCGCCGGAGGTGCTGGTCTGCGGGACGGCGCTCGGCTGGTACGGGGACACCGGCAGCCGGGCGGTGGACGAGAGCGCCCCGGCGGGCAGCGGCTTCCTGCCCTCGGTGTGCGTGGAGTGGGAGG
>NZ_JAPSIW010000399.1 GCF_031178505.1 Streptomyces sp.
GTCGTCACGGTCGACCGTCAGGTCGTCCGCGAACTTCCGGTCGCCGGTGGCGTCGGGCACGTACTTCACACAGACAACGATCCTCAAGCTCACGCCGGCTCTCCTACTGCATCGTCATAACTGGGCTGCCTTGTTGCTCGCAGCATAGGCGCCTGAAGGGCGGGTTTCCGGTCAGGGCGTCCGGTGCCCCACCGAGATATTACTCGCCAGTACACCCAGTTCGTTACCGCTGAGCAAGCGCTCAGGCATGTGACCTTGCCAACGCCCGGAGTGCCCCGGGTACGGGAACTCTCAGTCACGCAGCGCGTTGAAGCGCCCCTGGTGGTAGAGGAGCGGCCGGCCCGTCCCGCCGGGGTCTCCGGCGACCGCCTCGGCGATGACGATCCGGTGGTCGCCGGCCGGCACCCGGGCGATCACCCGGCAGACCAGCCAGGCCAGGACCCCGTCGAGCACCGGCACACCCTCGGGCCCCCGGCTCCAGCCTGTCCCTCCGCCGAAGCGGTCGGCGCCGCTGCGCGCGAAGGTGGCCGCGAGGTCCTGCTGGTGCTCACCGAGTATGTGGACGCCGACGTGCCCGGCCTCCGCCAGTACGGGCCAGCTGGAGGAGCCCGTACCCACCCCGAAGGAGAGGAGCGGGGGGTCGGCGGCGACGGAGGTGAGCGAGGTGGCGGTGAAGCCGACGGGCCGCTCGCCGTGCGCGGTGACGACCGCGACGCCGGCGGCGTGCCGGCGGAAGACGGAGCGGAGGAGATCGGGGGAGGCCTGCCGGGGCGCACCGAGGGTGGGAACGGTACGGAGCTCGGGGGAAGCCGTCATGGAACTGTCCTTCTTCGGGGGCGGCGTGCGGCAGGTCCAGGGGGCGTCAGACACCCGGACAGCGCGCGCTCGCGTGGCGCGCCAGGTCGAGGTGGACCCGGCGGTGGAGAAGGAGTTCTTGAGGCACCCCGTCAGGGTGACGACGCGTGGTCGGGGCAGTCAAGTGCGTACCGGGATGTGGGAGGAGTGTCACGGCGTCAGACGGCCTCTCCGAGCGCGGCGATGACATCGGCCTTGCGCGGCTGTCCCGCCGCCCTGCGGACGACACGGCCGGAGCGGTCGAGGACGAGGACGGTCGGGGTCCTGGTGACGCCGAGGGCACGGACGAGGTCGAGACGTTCCTCCGCGTCGATCTCCACGTGGCCGACGCCCGGCACCATGGCGGTCACCTCGGCCAGGGTGCGGCGGGTGGCCCGGCAGGGCTGGCAGAAGGCGGTCGAGAACTGGACGAGGGTGGCCCGCTCCCCCAGCTCGGCGCCGAGCGCCTCCGGCCCCAGTACCTCCGTCATGCCGTCCCCTTCTCCCCGTTCTCCCCGGTTCCGTCTTCGGCCGTCGGCCGGACTCCCGGGCGTGCCCGGGAGTCCTGACCAGGTTCAGCGTCTTCCGAACGCTCATGATTCCCGCCGATCAGCCTCGCACGGGAGGGTTCGTTTCCCGCCACGGGGACCCGGCGTGACGAGAATCTCCCCCTACGACGCCACGTGGACTGGTTATGGCGCCGTACTTGGGGCACGATCTGCCCAAAGCCGAAAACCTACGGCCGCGTAACTTCGCCGGGAGAGCCCTCCCCAGGCATTGAAGAAGGGGTTCCTCTTCCCATGGCAGAACTCGTCTATCGTCCGGTCATCGGCGCCGCCCAGACCCTGTTCAAGGCGCTCGACCTGAAGATCGACAGCCAGGGCTCGGAGCACGTCCCGAAGACCGGCGGTGCTGTGCTCGTCAGCAACCACATCAGTTATCTGGACTTCATCTTCACCGGACTCGCGGCGCTCCCGCAGAAGCGCCTGGTGCGGTTCATGGCGAAGGACTCGGTCTTCCGGCACAAGATCTCGGGGCCGCTGATGCGCGGCATGAAGCACATCCCGGTGGACCGTTCGCAGGGCGAGCACGCCTATCAGCACGCGCTGGAGTCGCTGCGGGCCGGGGAGATCGTCGGGGTCTTCCCCGAGGCGACCATCTCCCAGTCGTTCACGCTCAAGAGCTTCAAGTCCGGCGCCGCGCGCCTCGCGCAGGAGGCCGGCGTGCCGCTGATCCCGATGGCCCTGTGGGGTACGCAGCGGATCTGGACCAAGGGCCGGCCGCGGAACTTCCGGCGGAGCCACATCCCGGTGACCATCCGCGTCGGCGAGCCGGTGGAGGCCCCCGCCGACCAGTACGCGGGAGCGATCACCCGGCGGCTGCGCGAGCGGGTGCAGGAGCTCCTGGAAGCGGCGCAGCGCGCCTACCCGGTACGCCCCAAGGACGCCGGCGACACCTGGTGGATCCCGGCGCACCTGGGCGGTACGGCTCCGACGCCGGCCCAGGTCAAGGAAGCCGGCTGACGCGGGCGCGTCCCCGGGCCGGGGCCGCGCCGGCCGGGAAGGCCGGCCGGGGCGCGGCCGGGCGCCGGTCCCTCACGCCGGGTCGAGGACGGTGATCCGCGCCCCGGGGCTGACCTTCCGCAGGGATCCGGCCAGCTCCGCGCCCGCGGCGAGCAGTGCGTCGCGGCTCATGGGGGCGAGCGACTCCAGCAGGAACAGGGCGTCCGTGGTGTCCTCGTCGATCCGGGTCCGGGGGCCCTGGCGCCAGTTCCAGCGGCGGCAGGTGACCCCGGCCTCGTCGCACCAGACGACCTCACCCGGCTCCGGGTGCTCCACCGTGTCCTCGCCCCCCGCCACGGTGACGAAGGGCTCCTCGCCGGTGGCCCGGACCAGTCTCATGCCGCCCTGGATCCTGCCGAGGTCCTCGCCGCCGACGGGAATCAGGTGGGCGACGCTGACCGCGTTGTAGGCGTCGACGAGCCGGTTGATCCGGGGCAGCCCGGCCTCCGTGAGGGCCCTGCGGGCCAGCGCCTCGGCCGAGTTGCGGGTGCGGGAGGGTTTGGCGCCGAAGGCGGAGTACGCGGACCGCCAGGCGGCGACATGGGGATCCTGGTCCGGGGTCCGCCCGCCGAGGTGGTCGGTGAGGCGTCGTACCGCCTCGTCCAGGAGCGCCGAACTCGTCGCGTCGCTGGGTCCGTTGACGAGGCCCCGGGCCTCGACGGCGAGGTGGGTGAAGCCGGGGACGAGGGCGCGTACCTCGTCGGAGACGGTGAGCGTGGGTGTCATGTTCCGCCGTTCGGTCTTCGGGACGTCACAGTTCCGAAGGAAGGGTCTGCCAGAGGTGCGTCCGGTCGGGCGCCTCCTTCAAGGCGCGCAGGACCACCGGATGCGGTTCAGTGTAGAGCACCGGATAGTCCACTTCATTGAACTCCGGGCGGACGGCCCACGCCAGCCGCTCCCGAACGAGGCGCGCCAGGTGACGCGCGGGTCACCGGCGTCATGGGAGTGCGGGATGGTGTCCCGGACGAACGCGTAGGCGGCTTCGGAGTATGCGTATGCGCCCGGATGTCGCTCCGAGAGGTGCGCGACCCCCTCGCGCACGCGCGGGTGCTCATGGTCCACGGCCTCACCGGCGGCCAGGTAGGCGGAGAGGTCGGGAGTCCGCTGGACGAGTTCCATGCGCGGCGAGCATAGGCGTGCGGCCGGAGGAAATCAATGAATTTCCATCCGGCCGCATAATCATGCAGGAGAAGGGGTGGCGTCAGCGCGCCATCTCCTCCTTGAGCGCCTGGAGGAAGGCGTCCACGTCGTCCTCCGTCGTGTCGAACGAGCACATCCAGCGCACGTCACCGGCCGCCTCGTCCCAGAAGTAGAAGCGGAACCGCTCCTGGAGCCGGCGGCTGACCTCGTGCGGCAGGCGGGCGAAGACCGCGTTGGCCTGGACCGGGTAGAGGATCTCCACCCCGTCGACGGCTCGCACGCCGTCGGCGAGGCGGCGGGCCATCGCGTTGGCGTGGCGGGCGTTGCGCAGCCACAGGTCCTTGGCGAGCAGCGCCTCCAGCTGCACGGACACGAAGCGCATCTTGGAGGCGAGCTGCATCGACAGCTTGCGCAGGTGCTTCATGTGGCTGACGGCGTCCGGGTTGAGGACGACGACGGCCTCGCCGAACAGCATGCCGTTCTTCGTGCCGCCGTACGACAGGACGTCCACGCCGACCGCGTTGGTGAAGGCGCGCATGGGCACGTCGAGCGAGGCGGCGGCGTTGGCTATCCGGGCGCCGTCGAGGTGCACCTTCATGCCCTTGGCGTGGGCGTGGTCCACGATCGCGCGGATCTCGTCCACGGTGTAGACCGTGCCCAGCTCGGTGTTCTGGGTGATCGAGACGACCTGGGGCATCGCCCGGTGCTCGTCGTCCCAGCCCCAGGCCTGCCGGTCGATCAGCTCGGGGGTGAGCTTGCCGTCCGGGGTGGGCACGGTGAGCAGCTTGAGGCCGCCCATGCGCTCCGGCGCGCCGCCCTCGTCCACGTTGATGTGCGCGGACTCGGCGCAGATCACGGCGCCCCAGCGGTCGGTGAGCGCCTGGAGCGCGGTGACGTTGGCCCCGGTCCCGTTGAACACGGGGAAGGCCTCGGCCGAGGGACCGAAGTGGCTGTGCATGACGCGCTGGAGGTGCTCGGTGTACTGGTCCTCACCGTAGGCGACCTGGTGGCCGTCGTTGGCGAGGGCGATGGCCGCGAGGACCTCCGGGTGGGCGCCGGCGTAGTTGTCGCTGGCGAAGCCCCGGACCGACGGGTCGTGGTGACGACGTGCGTCGGTCCTGGGGCCGAGAGCCGCGGTCACGGCTTGGGGGTCAGCCACAGACGCTGTCCATTCACTTCCTGGGCGGGCCTGTCCCACAGGCCGGCGATCTCGTCGGCGAGGTCGTTGACGTCGGTGAAGCCCGCGAACTTCGCGTTGGGGCGCTCGGCGCGCATCGCCTCGTGCACCAATGCCTTGATCACCAGGATCGCAGCCGCCGCCTGCGGGCCCTCGTCGCCCCCCGCCTTGCGGAAGGAGTCCGCCATGGCGAGGGTCCACGCCTCGGCCGCCGCCTTGCCGGCGTTGTACGCGGCGTTGTTGTGCTGCGGCCTGTGCGCGCCCACCTGGCTGATCAGGGCGTACCGGCCGCGGCCGCCGCTCCTGAGCAGCGCGTCGTGGAAGGCGAGCGAGGTGTGCTGGACGGTGCGGACGAGGAGCTTCTCCAGGAGGTCCCAGTCCTTGAGGTCGGTCTCGGTGAAGGAGGGGCTGCCGCGCCAGCCGCCGACGAGGTGCACCAGGCCGTCGATCCGGCCGAACTCCTTCTCGGTCTTCGCCGCCCAGTCGCGGGTGGCGCCGAGGTCGAGGAGGTCCACCGTGTCGCCGACGACCGTGGCGCCGCCGTGGGCGTACCGGGCGGCGTCCACCGCCTCGGCCAGACGTGCCGGGTCGGCGTCGGAACCGACGACGGTGGCGCCGGCCTCGGCGAGGCGGAGCAGGGCCGCGCGGCCCGCGGGGCCGGCCGCGCCCGCGACCGCGATGACGGCGCCGTCGAGCGCTCCGCCGTTTCCGTTCGCCTTCATGGGCGTGGCCTCCTCCGTGTGCCGGGGGTCTTCGGTGACTGCGCTCACGCGGCGACCCGCGCGGTCGGCGCGACGTCGGCGGCGGTGATGCCCTTGGTGTCGGCGATCACGCCCTTGAGCTTCTTGGCGAGCGCCTCGAAGAACATGCTGAGGGGAAACTCGTCGGGAAGCACGTCGTCCACCAGCTTGCGCGGCGGGAGGGAGAGGTCGAGGGCGTCGGGCCCCTTGGCCCACTTCGAGCCCGGGTGCGGGGCGAGATAGGTGGAGACGAGCTCGTACGCCTTGAACCAGTGGACCAGCTTCGGGCGGTCGATGCCCTCGCGGTAGAGCGTCTCGATCTCGGCGCAGAGCTGGTTGGTGACCTGGGGGGCCCGCTTCCAGTCGATCTTGAGCGTGTTGTCCGTCCAGCGCACCACGTCGTGCTGGTGGAGGTACGCGAAGAGGAGCTGGCCGCCCAGTCCGTCGTAGTTGCGGTTGCGGTCGCCGGAGACCGGGAAGCGGAACATCCGGTCGAAGAGGACGGCGTACTGGACGTCACGGCCGTGCGTGTTGCCCTCGGCCTCCAGCTTCACGGCCTCCTTGAAGGCGGTGAGGTCGCAGCGGAGCTCCTCCAGGCCGTACATCCAGAACGGCTGGCGCTGCTTGATCATGAAGGGGTCGAAGGGCAGGTCGCCGTGGCTGTGGGTGCGGTCGTGGACCATGTCCCAGAGGACGAAGGCCTGCTCGCAGCGCTGCTGGTCGTCCAGCATGGCGGCGATGTCCTCGGGCAGGTCGAGGCCGAGGATGTCGACGGCGGCCTCGGTGACCTTGCGGAAGCGCGCGGCCTCGCGGTCGCAGAAGATGCCGCCCCAGGTGAAGCGCTCGGGGGCCTCGCGGACGGCGATGGTCTCCGGGAAGAGGACGGCCGAGTGGGTGTCGTACCCGCTGGTGAAGTCCTCGAAGGTGATGCCGCAGAAGAGCGGGTTGTCGTAGCG
>NZ_JAPSIW010001060.1 GCF_031178505.1 Streptomyces sp.
GTGCGGATGCCGTCGGCCACGGCCCGTGCGCGTGCGAGGGTCCCGGGGGCGAGGGCCGTCCCGAGTGCGGCTGACAGGGACTGGGCGGTCGGAGCCGAGCCGTCGTGTGCCGCACCGATGCCCAGGGCGGCCACCCGGCCGGCCCAGTAGGGTTGGTCCGCCGCCTGGGGCACTACCACCTGCGGCGCTCCGGCCTGGGCGGCCGTCGTCGTCGTGCCCGCGCCGCCGTGGTGCACGACGGCGGCCACCCTGCCGAACAGTGCCTGATGATTGACCTCGCCGACGACGAAACAGTCGTCCCGGTCGTCGATCAGAGCCAGTTCGGCCCAGCCGCGGCCGACGAGTACGCGGCGGCCGTGCGCGCGGATCGCCTCGATGGACACCCGGGCGATGTCCGCGGAGACGCCGCGCGTGCTGCCGTAGCCGACGAACACCGGAGGTGTGCCCGTGTCCAGGAACGCCAGCAGGTCGTCCGCCAACGGGCGTTCGTCCGGCAGGATCCACGCCCCGGTGTGCACGACGTCGAGCTCCGGGGTCTCCCGCCACGGACCCAGGACCGGGTCCGACGCCAGCCACGGCCGGTCGGTGAAGATGAAACCGTAGACGTCGTCCACCGACGGCAGACCAACCGAGGCCCGGTGGGCGTTGAGCGCCCCGCCGTGCAGCGCGTTGAAGGTCCGGGCGTTCAGGTCCCACAGCGACCGGTTGTCGGTCACCTCCGGCGGGAAGGACTGGCCCGCCAGCAGCGCGGGGGGCGCTTGGTGCGGCGACCGCAGCAGGAACGGGCAGAAGGTGGCGTACACGTAGGGGATATCGAGTTTCTCGGCCGCCGAGCGCGAGGAGAAGTGCGCGAGACCGGTCGCCAGCAGGACGTCGCATCCCTCGGCGGCCGCGGCGACCGTGCCGAACTGCGCGGCCAGCTCGGTCACACGCCGGGAGGCCGCCGATTCCGTCGACGGCGCCGTCATCGTGCCCATCGGCCTGCCGACCGCCACAAGTTCCACGCCGGCCCCGGCCAGCCGCCGGGCGAAGACCTCGTCCGGCGGCGCACAGACCCTCACCTGCGCGCCGAGTTCCCGTAACCGCACCGCCAGCGCCACCAGCGGTTCGACATCCCCGCGCGACCCATACGTCGACAACAACACACGCACTACGCGACTCCCGTTCCTGCAGGTACTGGCCTCGGTCGGGGATTCTGCGGCCTCACGGGGGCCTTGCCGCAAGTCCCCCGGTGCGCTATACGTTGAGCACGGTAAGGAGTGGGTATCTCCTTATCTTTGGCTTTCGCCGTCCGCGGTGAACGAACGACCTCCCGATGAAGCGACGGCGTGCAGCGCAGGACGGCACGTCGGCCCAGGAGGTGGTTGCGTCCTGGGAAGTGGTGTACGGGTTCCCACCTGATCCGGGCGTTCGGCCCGGCGTCGGAGTGAGCGTCCGGATATGAGAACGGCCACCGGCTGATCTTTCAAGACGACCAAGTCTTCGAAGGAGATCAGCACGATGACCGCACCCGACAGTCTGCCCCTGCACGCCCTCGCG
>NZ_JAPSIW010000400.1 GCF_031178505.1 Streptomyces sp.
CCCCGGCCGCGCCCGCCCCGGCGCCCCCCCCTCCCCCGGGGGGGCGCCCCCCCCCCCCCCCCCCCGGGGGCCCCGGCGCCGCCCCCCCCCGGCCCCCCCCCCCCCCCCCCGGCCGTGTCCTGCCGTCCGCGCGGCCGGGCTCAGCCCTCCGCGCCGGCGAACTCGATCGCCGCCAGGTTCTTCTTGCCGCGCCGCAGGACCAGCCACCGGCCGTGCAGCAGCTCCTCCGGTGCCACCACGGCGTCCTCGGCGGTCACCTTCACGTTGTTCACGTACGCGCCGCCCTCCTTCACCGTGCGCCGCGCCGCCGACTTGCTCGGTACGAGACCGACCTCGGCGAACAGGTCCACGACCTGGCCCAGCTCGGACACGCGCGCGTGCGGCAGCTCGGACAGTGCGGCGGCCAGCGTCGCCTCGTCCAGCTCCGCCAGCTCACCCTGACCGAACAGCGCCTTCGAGGCCGCGATCACGGCCGCGCACTGCTCGGCCCCGTGCACCAGCGTGGTCAGCTCCTCGGCGAGCGCGCGCTGCGCCGCCCGGGCCTGCGGCCGCTCGGCCGTCTGCGCCTCCAGCTCCTCCAGCTCCTCACGGGACCGGAAGGACAGGATCCGCATGTAGGTGGAGATGTCGCGGTCGTCCACGTTCAGCCAGAACTGGTAGAAGGCGTACGGCGTGGTCATCTCCGGGTCCAGCCAGACGGCACCGCTCTCGGTCTTGCCGAACTTGGTCCCGTCCGCCTTGACCATCAGCGGGGTCGCCAGCGCGTGCACCTCGGCACCCGGCTCCAGCTTGTGGATCAGGTCCAGCCCCGCCACCAGGTTGCCCCACTGGTCGCTGCCGCCCTGCTGGAGCGTGCAGCCGTAGCGGCGGTACAGCTCCAGGAAGTCCATGCCCTGGAGCAGCTGGTAGCTGAACTCGGTGTAGCTGATGCCCTGCTCGGACTCCAGCCGGCGGGCGACGGAGTCCTTGGTCAGCATCTTGTTGACGCGGAAGTGCTTGCCGATGTCCCGCAGGAACTCGATCGCCGACATCCCGGCGGTCCAGTCCAGGTTGTTCACCATGACCGCCGCGTTCTCCCCCTCGAAGGAGAGGAACGGCTCGATCTGCGAACGCAGCCGGTTCACCCAGTTCGCGACCGTCTCCGGATCGTTCAGCGTCCGCTCGGCCGTCGGCCGCGGGTCACCGATCTGCCCGGTGGCCCCGCCGACCAGCGCCAGCGGCCGGTGCCCGGCCCGCTGGAGCCGGCGGACCGTGAGCACCTGCACGAGGTGCCCGACGTGGAGACTGGCCGCGGTCGGGTCGAAACCGCAATAGAACGTGACGGGACCGTCCGCGAGAGCCTTGCGCAGGGCGTCCTCATCGGTGGACTGGGCGAAAAGCCCGCGCCACTTCAGCTCGTCGACGATGTCCGTCACGGTCGTCAGTCTCCTCGGATCTGGTAGGGATGTGCGCTTCAGTCTAGGCGGGTCAGACCCCCTGGCTGACCGAGCTCATGTTGAAGTCCGGCACCCGCAGCGCGGGCATCGCGGCCCGGGTGAACCAGTCGCTCCACTCGCGCGGCAGCGTCTTCTCCGTCCGGCCCGCCTCCGAGGCCCGCGACAGCAGGTCCACCGGCGACTCGTTGAACCGGAAGTTGTTCACCTCGCCGACGACCTCGCCGTTCTCGACGAGGTACACGCCGTCCCGGGTCAGGCCGGTCAGCAGCAGCGTCGCCGGGTCGACCTCGCGGATGTACCAGAGGCAGGTCAGCAGCAGGCCCCGCTCCGTGGCGGCCACCATCTCCTCCAGCGACCGCTCCCCGCCGCCGTCCAGGACCAGGTTCCCGATCGTGGGCGCCACGGGCAAGCGGGTGAGCCCCGCGGAGTGCCGGGTCGTGATCAGCCGCTCCAGCTTCCCGTCCCGCACCCACTCCGTCGGCGCCAGCGGCAGACCGTTGTCGAAGACCGACGAGTCGTCCCCGGAGGAGTGCGCGATCACGAACGGCGCGGACTCCAGGCCCGGCTCGTTCGGGTCGCTGCGCAGGGTCAGCGGCAGCGGGGACAGCGTCTCCCCGAGCCGCGTCCCGCCACCCGGCTTGGAGAAGACCGTACGGCCCTCCGCCGCGTCCCGGCCCGCCGACGACCACATCTGGTAGATCAGCAGGTCGGCCACGGCCGTCGGCGGCAGCAGCGTCTCGTACCGCCCGGCCGGCAGCTCGACCCGCCGCTCCGCCCAGCCGAGCCGGGTCGCCAGGTCCGCGTCCAGCGCCGCCGGGTCGACGTCCTTGAAGTCCCGCGTCGAGCGCCCCGCCCACGCCGAGCGCGAGCGGTCCGGCGACTTGGCGTTGAGCTCCAGGGTGCCGGTCGGCTGGTCGTGCCGGAGCCGCAGCCCCGCCGACGTACCGAGGTAGGTGGAGGTCAGCCGGTGGTGGGCGAAGCCGTACAGCTCCCGGCCGCCCGCCCGGGCCCGCGCGAAGGCCTCCCCGAGCGCGGGCGCGAAGTCCGCGAAGACCGCCGAGGACGTCTCGGCCGGCGCGTCCGTGAAATCGGGCGAGGCCGGCACGTCCCGCACCAGCGGCTGCGCGTCCTCCGCCGGGCCCGCCGCCCGCGCCGCCTCCTCGGCGGCCCGCACCAGCGGTTCCAGGTCCTCCGCCGTGACGGCCGACCGGGACACCACTCCGGACGCGGTGCCCTCGCTCCCGTCGACCGTGGCGATCACGGTGAGCGTCCGGCCCCGGGTGACCCCGTTGGTGGTGAGCGCGTTGCCCGCCCAGCGCAGATTCGCCGAGGACTCCTCGTCCGCGATCACGACGCACCCGTCGGCGCGGGACAGCTCCAGGGCCCGCTCGACGATCTCGTACGGCTTGCTGACGCGGCTCATCGACCGGCCTCCTGCGTCGTGTTGAGAATGTTGACACCCCGGAACAGGGCGGACGGGCAGCCGTGCGAGACCGCCGCGACCTGGCCCGGCTGGGCCTTGCCGCAGTTGAAGGCGCCGCCGAGGACGTACGTCTGCGGGCCGCCGACCTGCTCCATCGAGCCCCAGAAGTCCGTCGTCGTCGCCTGGTACGCCACGTCCCGCAGCTGCCCGGCCAGCCGGCCGTTCTCGATGCGGAAGAACCGCTGCCCGGTGAACTGGAAGTTGTACCGCTGCATGTCGATCGACCAGGACCGGTCACCGACCACGTAGATCCCGCGCTCCACACCGCCGATCAGGTCCTCCGTCGACAGACCGCCCGGGTCCGGCCGGAGCGACACGTTCGCCATGCGCTGCACCGGCACGTGCGCGGGGGAGTCCGCGAAGGCACACCCGTTGGAGCGGCCGAGCCCCGTCAGCTTCGCGATCCGCCGGTCCAGCTGGTAGCCGACGAGCGTGCCGTCCTTCACCAGGTCCCAGGTCTGCGCCTCGACACCCTCGTCGTCGTAGCCGATGGTCGCCAGCCCGTGCTCGGCGGTCCGGTCGCCCGTCACGTTCATGACCGAGGAGCCGTAGGCCAGCTTGCCGAGCTGGTCGAAGGTGGCGAAGGAGGTGCCCGCGTACGCCGCCTCGTACCCCAGCGCCCGGTCGAGCTCGGTCGCGTGCCCGATCGACTCGTGGATCGTCAGCCACAGGTTGGACGGGTCCACGACCAGGTCGTAACGCCCGGCCTCCACGCTCGGCGCCCGCATCTTCTCGGCGAGCAGCTCCGGGATCTCCTCCAGCTCCTTGTCCCAGTCCCAGCCGGTGCCCGTCAAGTACTCCCAGCCCCGGCCGACCGGCGGCGCGATCGTCCGCATCGAGTCGAACTCACCGGTCGTGCCGTCCACGGCGACGGCCGTGAGCTGCGGGTGCAGCCGCACCCGCTGCTGGGTGGTGACGGTGCCCGCCGTGTCCGCGTAGAACTTGTTCTCGTGCACGGTCAGCAGCGAGGCGTCGACGTGCGCCACCCCGTCCGCCCGCAGCAGTCGCGCGCTCCAGTCGGCGAGCAGCGCGCTCTTCTCCTCGGAGGGGATCGTGAAGGGGTCGATCTCGTACGAGGAGATCCACACCTTGTCCGCGTGCACCGGCTCGGCGGCCAGCTCCACGTGCTCGTCCGACCCGGCCGCCGCGATCACCTGCGCGGACAGCTTGGCCATCGCCACGGCCTGCGAGGCGACCCGCGCGGCCGCGTCCATGGTGAGGTCGACCCCCGACGCGAAGCCCCAGGCCCCGCCGTGCACCACGCGCACCGCGTAGCCCAGGTCCGTGTCGTCGGAGGAGCCGGACGGCTTGGCGTCCCGCAGCCGCCACGAGGCGCTGCGTACCCGCTCCAGGCGGAAGTCGGCGTGCTCGGCGCCGAGCGCGCGGGCCCTCGCGAGCGCCGCGTCGGCGAGCGCCCTCAGCGGCAGCGCCGTGAAGGCTTCGTCGATCGTATGGGTCCCAGATGGCACAGCTGTCTCCCTGTCGTGCGATGCCGGTCGTCCCTGATCATGTCGCGCTTTCGGCCGCGCCGCCCGGGGTTTCTGTAGGGACCCGACAGCGACATCCGTACGCCACTGTCAGGGCCCGATTCTCCGGATCGTGGAAGGGCCCGATAGGTTTTCGGTAACCAGACAGCTATCGAAAGGGTGATCCGTTGAGCCGCTCGGTTCTCGTCACCGGAGGCAACCGGGGCATCGGCCTGGCCATCGCCCGCGCGTTCGCCGAGGCCGGCGACAAGGTCGCCATCACGTACCGCTCCGGTGAGCCGCCGGCCGGCTTCCTGGCCGTCAGGTGCGACATCACCGACGCGGAGCAGGTGGAGCAGGCCTACAAGGAGATCGAGGAGAAGCACGGTCCGGTCGAGGTCCTCGTGGCCAACGCCGGCGTGACGAAGGACCAGCTCCTGATGCGCATGTCCGAGGAGGACTTCACGTCCGTCCTCGACACCAACCTCACCGGCACCTTCCGGGTCGTCAAGCGCGCCAACCGCGGAATGCTGCGGGCCAAGAAGGGCCGTGTCGTCCTCATCTCCTCGGTGGTCGGTCTGCTGGGTTCCGCGGGCCAGGCCAACTACGCCGCGTCCAAGGCCGGTCTGGTCGGATTCGCCCGCTCCCTGGCCCGTGAGCTCGGTTCGCGCAACATCACTTTCAACGTCGTCGCGCCCGGCTTCGTGGACACCGACATGACCGCCGTGCTCACCGACGAGCAGCGCGCGGGCATCGTCTCCCAGGTCCCCCTGGGCCGTTACGCGCAGCCGGAGGAGATCGCCGCCGCGGTGACCTTCCTCGCGTCCGACGACGCCTCGTACATCACTGGAGCCGTCATCCCGGTTGACGGCGGATTGGGCATGGGTCACTGATCACATGAGCGGAATTCTCGAGGGCAAGCGCATCCTGATCACCGGTGTGCTGATGGAGTCCTCCATCGCCTTCCACACCGCGAAGCTGGCCCAGGAGCAGGGTGCGGAGATCATCCTCACCGCGTGGCCCCGGCCGTCGCTCACCGAGCGCATCGCCAAGAAGCTGCCCCGGCCCGAGAACGTCAAGGTGCTGGAGCTCGACGTCTCCAACGACGAGCACCTCGCCCGCCTGGAGGGCCAGGTCCGCGAGCAGCTCGGCGACCGCCTGGACGGCATCGTCCACTCCATCGGCTTCGCCCCGCAGGACGCCCTCGGCGGCAACTTCCTCCAGACCCCCTTCGAGTCGGTCGCGACGGCCATGCACGTCTCCGCCTTCTCGCTGAAGTCCCTCACCATGGCGCTGCTGCCGCTGATGAACGAGGGCGGCTCGGTCGTCGGCCTCACCTTCGACGCCCAGTACGCCTGGCCGCAGTACGACTGGATGGGCCCGGCCAAGGCCGCCCTGGAGGCGACGAGCCGCTACATGGCCCGTGACCTGGGCAAGCAGAACATCCGCTGCAACCTGATCTCCGCCGGCCCGATCGGCTCGATGGCCGCCAAGTCCATCCCGGGCTTCAGCGAGCTCGCCGCCGTCTGGGACAGCCGCTCGCCGCTGGAGTGGAACCTCGCCGACCCGGAGCCGGCCGGCCGCGGCGTCGTGGCGCTGCTCTCCGACTGGTTCCCGAAGACCACGGGCGAGATCATCCACGTCGACGGCGGTCTGCACGCGATCGGCGCCTGACGCCCTTGCCGTCCCGAGCGCTTCCGTCCGGCGGAGTTCTCGCCCGGCGGGTCTCCCCGCGTGACGGATCTCGGGCCGGCGGGTCTCCCGCCGGTCCGGCCATCCGTCCCGAACCGCCCGAGGGCCGTACGGTCCGCCTCCTTCCGGGGGCGGCCGTACGGCCCTCGCGGCGTCACCGGGCCCTCCCCCTGGGGCGCGGTGTCCGCCGAACGGGTTCCTGACCTGGCGTTTCGCTCCCAAGTCGAAAAGTCTCCCGAATCCCTCCAGACTGGTCGGAGCGTGATGTTCCGGCTACTGCCGGGGAGGAGGTACGGACATGCGCGTGATATCCAGCGGCTTC
>NZ_JAPSIW010001061.1 GCF_031178505.1 Streptomyces sp.
GCGCCAAACGGACCCGCCTCACCCCAGAAGCGGGCTCCATCAGCCTCACCGGAGGCGACCCCGACACCCACGCATGCATTTTCACCAGCGGAAAGAGATGGGCCCTGGTCCAGGCATTCATCGAAAAAACCCAACCGGGCGCCGCCAGCGAAGTCACCTTCCGTATCGGGTTCGTGAAGTAATTCATCAAAAGAGACCGGCCCCGAAGCAGCATCCCCGCCCCTGCACCCAGGGGCGGCTCCGAACAAGCCGCAAATACCCTCCCGGAAGCGTCCACCACAGAACTGCGGACCCCCGCGCAGAACCCCCGCACAAGAGGAGAGGCTCCCCCGGCACACCACACCGCCAAGGCCCCGCCCGCTGTTGACCTGCGGGCGGGGCCCCGGTGCGCATCGGCCAGGGGCAGGCGGCCGTCAGGCCGTTCGCGCGCCGCCGGCCACGACACGGGGGGATCCGTCGACGGCGGCGCCGCTTCTGCCCACGAAACCGCCCCCGCACCGCGCCGCGACGGCCACCTCGGCGGGACGCTCGACGGCTCCGGCGGCCGGGGCGACGTCGGGGAGGCGGGCGGCAGGCCGGCCGCCACCGCGTCGTCGACCGACACGCTCGGCACGTCCACGGGCAGGAGCGTTTCCCCGGTAAAACCCATCGCCCGGGTAGCCGACCTGCGGCCGATGCGCCCGCGCCGGTCCCGCTCGGGCGCATGCCTGTTCTTCATGATCACGAACATGACGCGCGCTCTGGCCGCGCTCGCCCTCACCCTGGCCCCGCTCACCCTCCCCGCCTCCTTCGCCCACGCCCAACCAGCCGCCGCCACGGGAGTACCCTCGGCCCTGGGTGCGCCTGCGGCCCCCGGTTCCGCGCGGGCCTTCCCGCTCAGCTACGCCATCGGCCAGATCCCCGTGGCCGAGGAGTCCCGGGCCGGGTACTCCCGCGACAAGTTCAAGCACTGGAACACGGGCCTCGACCCCGCCGACGGCTGCAACACCCGGGCGGAGGTGCTCCTGGCCGAGGCAGCCGAAGCACCCACCGCCGCGGCCGGCTGCAAACTCTCCAGCGGGCAGTGGCTCTCCTACTACGACGAGCAGGAGGTCACCGACCCGGCGAAGTCGGACATCGACCACATGGTTCCCTCGCCGTGGCCTGGGACTCCGGCGTCGGCACCTGGACGCCGGCGCCGCGGGAGGCGTCCGCCAACGACCAGGACGCCGCCGGCTCCCGCGTCGCCGTCACCGCGCGGACGAACCGTCAGAAGACCGACCAGGACCCCGCCCGCCCCGAGCACCGCTACCTCGCCGAATGGGCCACGACCAAACTCCGCCGGCGCCTACGTGCACTGGCCTGGCGGCGTCGGCGGGCAGGACGGGGACGAGTGCCCTTTTCATCGGCTTGCACGCAGGCGGTGGGGATCAGCAGGTTTGAAAGCTCTCCGAACGCGCAGACGCCGTATTAACGTAGGCTTTATGTGAGCAGGTAGGAGACGCATCATGGGCATCATCGCGTGGATTCTCATCGGCCTCATCGCCGGTTTCATCGCC
>NZ_JAPSIW010000401.1 GCF_031178505.1 Streptomyces sp.
TTTCATGTCCCGGGCCCGGTTCCCGCTGGGACTCCGCCCGCGCCGCACGGCGGAAGGCCGCCGTACCCCGCGCCAGGTCGTGCCCGACCGCCAGCGCGTCGATGTCCACGAAGGTCTTGCGCTGTCCGTCGCGCTCGTCCTCCCGCACCCGCAACCTGCCGTGCACCAGCAGCGGTTCGCCGACCGACACCGAGGCGGCGAGGTTGGCGCCGAGCGACCGCCACGCGGACACCGTGTAGAAGCTGGTGTTCCCGTCCGACCAGGTGCCCCGCTCGCGGTCCCAGCGGCGGGCCGTCACCGCGAACCGGAATCGCGCCACCCCGCCCGTCGGCGTCTCCCGGTACTCCACCGCCGTCGCCACATTGCCCACCAGCGTCACGGTCGTCTCGTTCATGGTCCTGTCCCCCATTTCGCACTGCGCGTCCATCCGTTCGCCTTCATGCTGCGACGGCCGGAGAAACGGCGCCGAAGCCTGTGGACGGCCGAAGACCTGGGGACAACTCCCTCACTCGTGCGGGTGATACAGCGGCGGCGGGAAGCTGCCCGCCGCCGCCCCGCACCTCCGCTACCTGCTCCGGGCCCCCGCCCGCGTGGCGCCGAGACGGCCTGCTGCCGGGCGCCCACCGCCCACCACCCGGGCCGCGCCGCCGGAGCTCGCCACCGCCGCGTACTGCTCGCGGACCTCCCGGTAGCGCATCAGCTCGGCCGCGATCGGGTCGAGCACCCGGGCCCTGCCACAGGCGGCGGCCGCCTCGCGCAACCGGCGCTCGGCCTCCTGCCCGTACCGGCGGGCGGGTCCCTTGACCGCGCCCTCGCAGGCCCACTCGACGAGCGGACCGCCCACGATGCCCGCCACCATCACGAGGACGGGCGGCAGCAGTCCCGGCTCCACGACACCCACGATCTGGGCCACCAGCCACAGCGCGCCGAAGATCTGGAGGAGCGTCATCATCGCCTGGACCAGGACGGCGGCCGGCCACCACGCGGGCCGCGGCGGCCGGGCGGCCGGGTCGCCCAGAGTGGCCGTGAGCTCGTCCAGGGCCTCCGGCAGACCGTCGGCCCCACGCGCCGCCGCCTCGCGCACGGCCTGCGCCCAAGGGGCGGGCAGTCCGTGCGAGGCCTCGTCCGCGACGATCCGTACCGCCTGCTCGACACGCTGGCGCGCCGTCAGCTCCGCCTCCAGCGGGGGCTCCACCGCCTGATCACCGCCGCCGTGCGCGCGCAGCCGCTCGTACCAGCGGTAGAGCCTCAGCCAGGGCGTACCGCAGGCCCGGATGGCGCCGCGGCGCCAGACCCGCTCGGCCGCCTCTCCCGCCGCCTGGGCGCCGACGGCGACCGCGAGCCGGTCCGCGAAGTCCTCCCGGGCCCGCTCCCCGAGGCCCGCCCGCCCTTCGGCCACGTAGGTGGGGCGCAGCCGCGTCGCGGCCGCGTCGACGTCGGCGGCGAGCCGGCGCTCGGCGGCGGTGCGTTCCTGGACGAACCGGGCGAGCACGTCGCGCAGTTCGCCCACGCCCTCGCCGGTGAGCGCGGAGAGGGCGAGGACGGTGGCACCGGGTTCGCCGTGCTCGCCGAGGGCCACGCCGTCCTCGTCGAGGAGGCGCCGCAGATCGTCCAGGACGAGGTCGGTGGCCTCGGTGCCGAGCCGGTCGATCTGGTTGAGGACGACGAAGGTGACCTCGGCGTGCCCGGCGAGCGGGCGCAGGTAACGCTCGTGGAGCGCGGCGTCCGCGTACTTCTCCGGGTCCACGACCCAGATGACCGCGTCCACGAGGGCGAGGACACGGTCGACCTGGTCGCGGTGGGCGGTGACCGCCGAGTCGTGGTCCGGGAGGTCGACGAGGACGAGCGGCTGGAGTTCGGTGTCGGCCGCGCCGCCCGCGAGCGGCCGGCGGCGGAGCCGGCCCGGCACGGCCAGCCGGTCGAGGAGGCCGGCGGCGCCCTCGGACCAGCTGAGCGCGATCGGCGCCGATGTGGTGGGCCTGCGCAGGCCCGTCTCGGAGACGGGCACGCCGGCGAGCGCGTTGAAGAGGGTGGACTTGCCGCTGCCGCTGGGCCCGGCGACGGCGATCACGGTGTGCCGGGAGGAGAGCCGCTGCCGGGCGGCGGCCTCGTCCAGGACGCGCCCGGCCTCGGCGAGCGCCTCGGCCTCGACGCGGGTGCGGGAGAGCCCCACGAGCTCGTGGAGGGCGTCGAGCCGCCTGCGCAGGGCGCCGCCGTACTGCCCGCCGAGCGGCGGCAGCGTGTCCTCCTCCCCCTCGGGCGCCGGTCCGTCCGCGCCGGGCGGGGGCGCGGGCGCGGGGCGCCGGTTCGCGCGCCGCGCGATCAGCCCGTCGTCCCACCGGCCGCTTCCGGAGTCGCGCCCGTCGTCGCGGTGCCCCTGCGGGTCGCCGTCGCGGGTGCGGTCGGGTTCGCGGTCGCGCCGGCGGGCCCGGTCCTCGTCCACCACGTCACTCACGTCACTTCTCCTTCTGCAGCACGGAGAGCGCGGCGATCAGCTCCGCCTGCGGCTCGGGGGTCACGTCGAGCGCGTCGAGCGGGGCGAGCCGCAGGTCGCGCTCGGCGTGCAGGACGCGGTCGACGCACGAGAGGACCAGATCGCCGCCCTTGTCGCGGAGGCTCAGGGCGGTCCGGGCGCCGAGCAGCTCGGCGAGCCGCTCCCCGGCGGGCCGGGCGCGCCGCCCCCCGAGGAGGGAGGCGGCGAGGAGCGCGGCGACGGTCTCGGCGTCGGGCAGGGCGGCGCGGGAGGCCCGGGGAGCGCGGGGGCCGCGCGAACCGGTGGGCCGGTCCACCTCCCGTACCTCGTCCTCGGCCAGTTCCTCCAGGATCCGCCGCCAGCGGCGCGCTTCGAGCCCGATCCGTTCCACGGCCTCGCGCCCCCCGCCGGGGGCCTCCGAGGGGAGCTGGGCGGCGGCGGGCTCACGGCGGTGGGCCTCCCGGACGCGCTCGTCGGCGGCGGCCACGGCGCAGTGCAGCAGGGCGGCGAGGGACTCGGTGAGGGCGTCGAGGAGTTCCTCGGCGGTGCTGTCGCGCGGGTAGGCCCGCCAGCGGGTGCGGGCGTCCCCGGCGAGGACGGCGCCGCGGGCGAGTTCGCGGCGGACCCGCTCGCCCTGTTCGCGGTAGGCGGCCTCGACGGCGCCGCCGAGCCGTACCGCCGCCGCGTACTGGGCCGCGACGGCCCCGGCCAGCTCGGGCAGCCGGGTGTCGAGGGAGTCGATCACGCCGGTGGCGGTCCTGGTCACGGCCTGCTGCCGGGCGGCGGGGTCCTCGGCACGGTGGACGAGCCAGGCGCGCAGGGGGGCCACGGCGCTCTCGGGCAGCAGCCCTCTGCCGCCGCCGGTGGACTCGGGCAGTTCGGGAATGGTGAAGCGGGGCACGTCCCCGAGGCCCGCCTTGTCCAGCAGGGCCTCGTACTGCCGGGAGACCTCGCCGATCACCTGGTGGGGGACGCGGTCGAGGACGGTGACGAGGGTGGCGTCGTACTCCTTGGCGGTACGGAGCAGGTGCCAGGGCACGGCGTCGGCGTACCGCGAGGCGGTCGTGACCATGACCCAGATGTCGGCGGCGCACATCAACTCGGCGGCGAGCAGCCGGTTCTCCACGACCAGCGAGTCGATGTCGGGCGCGTCGAGCAGGGCGAGCCCGCGGGGCAGCGAGGAGGCGGTCTCCACACGCAGCGCGTTCTCGTCGGGGGGCTCCTCCGCGGGGTGGTCCTCGTCGGCCTGCGGCAGCCAGACCCGGGTGAGCTGCGGCAGGACCCGCATCCCGGCGAACCAGTGGTGGTCCTCGGGGTGGCAGACGAGCACGGGCGTCCGGGTGGTGGGCCTGAGCACCCCGGCCTCGCTGACCCGCCGTCCCACAAGGGAGTTGACGAGCGTGGACTTCCCGGCCCCGGTCGAGCCGCCGACGACGGCCAGCAGCGGGGCGTCGGGATCTTTGAGGCGGGGGACCAGATAGTCGTCGAGCTGTGCGAGCAGCTCGGCCCGGGTCTGCCGGGCGCGTGGCGCGCCGGGGAGGGGGAGCGGGAGACGCACGGCGGCGACTCGGTCGCGCAGGGCGGAGAGTGCGTCGATCAGCTGAGGCCGTTCGTCCAAGGTCACCACATGCGAAGAATGCCCAATTTATGAGTGTTTTTGAAGCGTATTCCAACCCTGCGCGCCGAAGAGAGGGGCGGCGACGGGCGGCCCGGGCATAACGAGTGCACAACACCCGCCCCGAGCGACGCGAAAAGCGCTGCGCGAATCGCACCTGCCTGCGATTATCGTTCCGCTTCACCGAACCTCCACATCGTGCCACGCAGGTGAAGCACCCGGGCCGAGGGGATCGGAGCCCTATCCTTGTCCGGGCGGGCCCCACCCCACCCACCAGGGCCTCCGGGCCCACGGGCCACCACCGGCCCCCGTAGCTCAGCGGATAGAGCAGGTGCCTTCTAAGCACTTGGCCGCAGGTTCGAGTCCTGCCGGGGGCGCAAGACCGGGACCCTCCTTCGGGAGGGTCCTTTTCGCCGCTCAGGGTGCTTTTCGGTCGAGCCGGAGGGCCGGGCGAGACGCCCCTGACGCCTGGGATCTGTCCGGCCGAATCCGACCAGCGGCGGCCTCCAGCGGCTGCATCTCCCGAAGTTTCCGCACGGGTGCGGCGACGCGAGCGAAGCGGCGGGAGGTGACGGTGATGCCCAGCCGGGCCCCGGAGAGCTGCACGGCCGGCCGGACGGCCCGCAGCGCACCCTCGTCACCGCGCTCCCCCGCCTCGGCGGCCTCACGCCGCCGCCCGACCGGTGACTGCGATACTCCCCGTCGCCACCGCTCGTCGTCCGTCACCAGGGGAACGAATCTTGTCGGCATGGTTCGTCCGCATATCAAGCGTGCTCGCCTACGCGGCGGCGGCCGTCCTCGCCCTCTGGGCGACCGGCCTTCCGGCGGGCCTCCCCCTCCCGGTCCCCGGACTCGTCCCGCTGGCCTGGACCGTGGTCGGTCTGGTGTGGCTGCGGGTGCTCGCACTGAGCCTCTGGTGGGCCGACGACCACTTCGGCTGGTTTCCGCGGCGGGGGACGACAAGCCGTGGAGGACGTCGGCGGTCTCCCTGGAGAAGGGGCCCGCCCGGCTCCGCCGTGAGCGGCCCAGCCCGCTCCGGCGCCTCGCCTCGTTCACGTACGACAGCAATCCGTGGGTCTTCCTGCGCCAATCGCTCGCCTGGCTTCTCGTCGTGCTCGCTGTGGCGGCACTGGGCGGATTCAGCCGTGCTCACACCTCGCACCACGTCCGCTCCCTGGTACAGGCCGGGGCGGCGCACACGACGGCGACGGTGGAAAAGGTCGAGAACATCCACGAGCAGCGCGGCGACGAGGACGAGGTGACGGGCTACAACGCCACCTTGGTCCTGGCCGCACCCGGCGGTGAACAGGTCCGTGTCCAGGGCGCCTCCACTGCCGCGAGGCCCAAGCCGGGTGACCGGGTGGACCTGTTGTGGGCTCCCACCGCACCGGAACTGGGCGGCGTGGTCGAGAAGGGGACGAACCTGGAGCGCTACCTGATCCGCACATGGGGAATCACCCTGTCCAGTTTGGCCTTCGGCCTCCTCCCCCTGCTGCTCGTACTGACCTGCATGCTCCCCGCCGCGATCGGTGCGGGCGCCGGCAGCCTCCAGGAACAGGCGTGGTCCCCGCTGGACCAGACCGTCCACGCCGCCGCGATCACGGGCCTCCTGCTGCTCGTCCTGCCATACCTCTCCGGCACGTTCACCGACGGCGGCGGCACTCTCGGAGCGGCCGGTCTCGGCCTGCCGGCCCTCTACATCGCCATGCCCGTCCGAGCCCTGATGGCTTGAGCCACGCACACGAGGGGTCACGTCCGAGACTCACCACGGTGCGGGTGGTCGACAACTCCTGCACCAGCCGTCCTGACGTCCGGCCGCCCCGAGAGCGCGGCGGCTGCACGAGGACATCGCCCGCGCTGTTCGCAACGGCAAGGAGTGCGGAGCGGCCGAAGGTCACCTGGCCCGTGGTCCGCCGCCGTGCCTCTCGCCATTGCGACGACGGGGAATGTCGCCCGTACACGGCATGAGCGTCGTTGCCCGGGCTGGCCGGCGGGCCGCTTGTGCTCTACGAAGCGAAGAGGCAGGCCACCCGTGCCCATGTCGCTCTACGCCGTCTCCGCTCTCCGCACGCGCCGCACCCCTCGCCCGCAGGTTCCGCCCGCTGACGGAACTGTCGGAGTTGCCGGGGGTTGTCTCGTACAGTTCGTTTTCCGGCTACCCGCGAAGGAATTTGCAGAACCGATAAAACTCCCGACAGTCCCCCGGATGGCGGCTCACGGTCACCCGAATGCCACGCACCGGGGGGATCCGTGGAGGCGTTAACTGGTTATGACAGCAGCATTTCCTGAAAGCTTCATCTCCAGGCG
>NZ_JAPSIW010001062.1 GCF_031178505.1 Streptomyces sp.
CCCGGGCTCCGGTCCCGGGGCGGGTGAGGACGTCTCGTACCCGACGGCGCGGAGCCCTGCGGAATCCTTCCGGCAGGCCCGCGCCGTACGTGTGTCCGGCGCGCGCCGCTGACCTGCTGCTTCCGCCGGCCGAGGCTCCCCGGGCGGCCCGGCGAGCGACCGGAATATGACCTTCCGGTTGTGGTGGTGGTGTATCCGTCCGCAAATCCGGCAGCACGGACCTCGTCGAATGGGTGGCCAGGACGTCCGGGAGGGGTGATCATGAGAAGTCCAGAGCGCACTTCCCATGAGGAGGCACGGGTGGCCGAGACTCTGAAGAAGGGCAGCCGGGTGACCGGCGCCGCGCGCGACAAGCTCGCGGCAGACCTGAAGAAGAAGTACGACTCCGGTGCGAGCATCCGGGCGCTGGCCGAGGAAACCGGCCGCTCCTACGGATTCGTCCACCGGATGCTCAGTGAGTCCGGAGTCACGCTGCGCGGACGCGGCGGGGCGACACGGGGCAAGAAGGCGGCCTCGGCCTGACACCGGGGCGTCCCGACCGTCCACCGGGTGCCTCCCGGTGGACACCCGGTCGGCCGTGCGGCCGGCCAGGTGGTTACTGTGCAGTCACTTAGCATCGGACGCAGTGCTGCACCGTAACCGGAGGCGCCCCATGACCACGCTCGACGACACCGGGCTCGTATTCGACAAGGACGGTGTTCGGCTCACCGTCGAGGACGCCGTTGCCACGGTGACCCTGACCAATCCGGCGAAGCGCAACGCCCAGTCTCCCGCTCTGTGGCGGGCGTTGACGGAGGCCGGACGGTCACTGCCGGGCAGCGTGCGGGTCGTCGTCCTGCGCGGGGAGGGCAAGTCCTTCTCCGCCGGGCTCGACCGGCAGGCGTTC
Source organism: Streptomyces sp. (assembly GCF_031178505.1). Taxonomy (GTDB): domain Bacteria; phylum Actinomycetota; class Actinomycetes; order Streptomycetales; family Streptomycetaceae; genus Streptomyces; species Streptomyces gulbargensis. The sequence continues at coordinate 887 of NZ_JAPSIW010001062.1, forward strand.
ACGCCCGAGGGCTTCGACGGCGAGCCGTCCTTCCTCGACATGGCCCGGGGCTCGGACGAGGACCTCGACGCGGTCATCGCCGAGTACCAGGAGGCGTTCACCTGGTGGCGCCGCGCCGACCTCGTGTCGATCGCGGCCGTCCAGGGCCACGCCATCGGCGCGGGCTTCCAGCTCGCCCTCGCCTGCGACCTGCGGGTCGTCGCCGAGGACGTGCAGTTCGCCATGCGCGAGACCAGCCTGGGCCTTGTTCCGGACCTCACCGGTACGCACCCGCTCGTCTCGCTCGTCGGCTACGCCCGCGCGCTGGAGATCTGCGCCACCGGCCGCTTCGTCCACGCGGACGAGGCCGAGCGCATCGGCCTGGCCAACATCGCCGTCCCCACCGCCGAACTGGACGCGGCCGTACGGGACCTCACCGACGCACTGCTGGCCGCGCCGCGCGCCGCCGTCGTCGAGACCAAGGCGCTCCTCCAGGGTGCCGCCGCCCGCTCCTACGAGGACCAGCGCACCGCCGAACGCGCCGCCCAGGCCCGCCGCCTGCGCGACCTGGCGGGCCTCGGCGACTGACGGCCCGGGGCCGGGTGGGGCCGGCCCGCGGCCAAGACGACCGCCGCGATGATCGCGCGGAGCACCTCCGCACCTTGCTTGGG
>NZ_JAPSIW010001063.1 GCF_031178505.1 Streptomyces sp.
GCTCGCGACCGCGTCGGCCCCGACGTGGTCGCGCGCGGCCTTTCCGTGCTGTTCTGCGGGATCAATCCGGGTCTGATGTCGGCTGCGACAGGCCATCACTTCGCCCGCCCGGGCAACCGTTTCTGGCCGGTGCTCCACCTGTCCGGGTTCACCCCGCGGCTGCTGCGGCCCGACGAGCAGGAGGAGCTCCTGTCGTACGGCCTGGGGATCACCAACGTCGTGGCACGGCCGACCGCGCGGGCCGACGAGCTGAGCCGCGAGGAGTACCGCGAGGGCGGCCGGACCCTGGCGGAGAAGGTGGAACGCCTGGCGCCGCGCCGGCTGGCGGTGGTCGGGGTCACGGCGTACCGGACGGCGTTCGACGAGCCGAAAGCGGTGATCGGGCCGCAGGAGCGGACGTTCGGTGCCACCCGCGTCTGGGTGCTGCCGAACCCGAGCGGGCTGAACGCCCACTGGACGACGGCGACGATGGCCGAGGAGTTCGCCCGGCTCCGCGAGGCGGCACGCACGCCGGAGGTCTGACGGCGCCCCGTGGGGCGGCCCCGGCGCGGCGGCGGCGGTCTCAGGACGGGCCGGTCCCGGGACGGGCCCGGTCTCAGGGCGGGTCGACCGTGGTCACGAGGGCGAGGAGCTGGAAGGGCAGCTCCTTGTCCCACTGGGAGACGCCGAGGCCGACCCAGCGCCCGTCCGCCCGCCACAGCCGCAGGTCCGGGACGTGGCAGCTCAGGGTCGCCCACGGCTCCGGTATCTCCTCGCCGTCCATGCTCCGCTCCAGGACGGAGTGGAGGCTCAGCTCGGACGGCGGGCCCCAGCGCGCGGTGAGCAGGACGGAGAGCCCGTCCCGTTCCGCTTCGTACTGGTCCTCGGCGAGCGCGCGGCGCGTGCCGTCGTCGTCCCAGAACTCCTCGCTCGTGGCGAGCTCACCGAGGTGGAAGCCGGGCCCGCTGTCGAGGGGACCGGATCGCGCCGGGCGGGGCGGGAAGGCGCGGGCGCGGAGCAGGTCGAGGGTCGCCAGGTGCCGTGCCGTGGTCATGGGGCCAGTAAACCGCCCGCCACTGACAGTTGGCGCCCCGTCAGGAGCCGGGGCGGGTGCCCGGCACGCGGGGCCCGGGGCCGCCGGTCGCCGCGTCCCCGCCCATTGAGTACCATCCGGCTCAGACGCGCACGAGCTGGGAGGACACACGGTGGGGCGGCTGACCGGCGGGGATCCGTCTCTTCTGCGGCGGATCAACTCCGCGGTGGTGCTCCATGCCCTGCGGGGTGCCGACGCTCCGACCCTCACGGATCTGACCCGGATCACGGGCCTGTCCCGGCCGACGGTCGAAGGGGTCGTCGAGGGCCTGATCGGGAGCGGGCTGGTCGTCGAGGCGGCGCCCGAGGAGGGCGAGGCCCGGCGCCAGGGGCGCCCGGCCCGGAGGTTCCGCTTCCGGGCGGAGGCGGGTCACCTCCTCGGTGTCGAGATCGGCCCCCACCGCGTCGCCGCCCTCCTCTCGGGCCTGGACGGCCGCATCATCGGCGCCGGATCGCGCGAGGTG
>NZ_JAPSIW010001064.1 GCF_031178505.1 Streptomyces sp.
GTGAGTGTTCCGGCCGGGATACCGAGCCGGGACGGGCGGCGGCTGATCCGCTTGCGGGCGTTGCTGGCGCGGCGACTCTCGCCTTGTTCGGACGGGCGGTTCATCACGCACCTTCTGCGGTGAGTTCGATGTGGTTCCACATCGCGTCGTCGGTCGGGGCCCATTCCTCGTCGACGTAGATGCAGTCGACGGGGCACTCCAGCACGCACGCGGGGCAGCCGGAGCACAGCTCCGGGATGATCACGACGTCGAGTCCGCGGTCGAAGATGGCCCCGAACTCTTCGGGGCAGCTGCGCAGACACGTGTCGCACGTGATGCACTCGGACTTCTCGATGCGGCGCGGCGGCTTCTTCCAGTTGTCGGGGCGGGTGCGCTCGGCAATCCGCTCGGCCCGCCCGGACAGCGCGGCCGACGAGGCGATCTTTTTCACGGGCAAGGACCCCTTTGCGAGTCTTCCTGGCCACAACCGGGATCGGACGGGACCGATGGTCCGGCAGTCGTCTCGACCGGGCCCGGAGCGGTGGTCGCGATCCGGTCGAGCTACTGGTCCCGCGGCCTCACGGCCGTCCGGCCGCCGCCTCGCCCAGGCCGGCGAGGTCGAGCAGCAGCGCCTTCACGTCCGTGGCGGCGATCCGCGCGGGCACGGCGCCGGCCGCCGAGCACAGCAGCAGCGGGCCGTCGTCGTCACCCGCCGGGAGCCGGCCGTGGCTGCCGCGCACGGGTGAGGGATCGAGGGGGACGACCGCCATGCGGTAGCGCATGCCGAGCCTCTTGCGGGCCAGGGCGGTGGCGGCGCGCACGCGTACGTAGGGGTCCTCGGGGTCGAGGAAGAGTTCGGCCGGGTCGTAGCCGGGTTTGCGGTGGATGTCGACGAGCCGCGCGAAGTCGGGCGCGCGGTCGTCGTCGAGCCAGTAGTAGTACGTGAACCAGGCGTCCGGCTCGGCGACCGCGACGAGTTCGCCGGCGCGCGGATGGTCCAGCCCGTGCGCCTTCCTGCCCTCGTCGTCCAGGAGCCGGTCGATGCCGGGCAGCCCGTCGAGGGCGGCGCGGGTGGCGTCCAGGTCCTCGGGGCGGCGGACGTAGACGTGGGCGATCTGGTGGTCGGCGACCGCGAAGGCGCGGGAGGCCATGGGGTCGAGGTATTCCATGCCGTCCTGGGTGTGGACCTCGAGCAGGCCGGCGCGGCGCAGGGCGCGGTTGACGTCGACGGGCCGGCTGACGCGGGTGATGCCGTACTCGGACAGCGCGACGACGGTACGTCCCTGGCGGCGGGCGTCGTCCAGCAGCGGGGCCAGGACGCTGTCCAGGTCGCGGGCGGCCCGGTGGGAGCGCGGGTCGTCGGGGCCGAAGCGCTGCAGGTCGTAGTCGAGGTGGGGGAGGTAGGCCAGGGTGAGGTCGGGGTCGCGGGTGGCCATGACGTGGCGGGTCGCGTCGGTGATCCACCGTGAGGAGGCCAGACCGGCGCCCGGCCCCCAGTAGGTGAACAGGGGGAAGGTGCCGAGCTTTTCGGTGAGTTCGTCGTGCAGGGCCGC
>NZ_JAPSIW010000402.1 GCF_031178505.1 Streptomyces sp.
CAGCTAGGAAATTCGGGGCGTGGACATGCCGTCCAGGTTAAGGGGGGCGCCCATCCGGCGCGCGGGATTTTCATCCCATCGGTCCGTCGTCCAGGGAAGCGCGGGTCGCGGATGCGCCGCCGTCTCGTCGCGCCCGCAATCGGCCGCGCCCCCGGTCACCCCGATGGTCGTTGCATAAAACTACAGCTGCACGTATAGTCATGCCATCCATGAGGAGGGTTCTTTCGATGACGGTACGAGCAGCAGTGGCGGGTGCGAGCGGCTACGCGGGAGGCGAGCTCCTGCGTCTCCTCCTCGCCCACCCCCACGTCGAGATCGGCACCCTGACCGGCCACTCCAACGCCGGCCAGCGGCTCGGGGCGCTCCAGCCCCACCTGCTGCCCCTCGCCGACCGCGTCCTCGCGCCCACCACCGCCGAGGAGCTCGCCGGGCACGACGTCGTCTTCCTCGCCCTGCCGCACGGGCAGTCCGCCGCCGTCGCCGAGCAGCTCGGGCCCGACGTCCTCGTGGTCGACATGGGCGCGGACTTCCGGCTCAGGGAGCCCGCCGACTGGGAGACGTACTACGGTTCCCCGCACGCCGGTACCTGGCCCTACGGCCTCCCCGAACTGCCGGGTGCCCGTGCCGCGCTGGAGGGGTCCAAGCGCATCGCGGTGCCCGGCTGCTACCCCACCGCCGTCTCGCTCGCCCTCTTCCCGGCCTACGCCGACGGGCTCGCCGAACCCGAGGCCGTGATCGTCGCCGCCTCCGGGACCTCCGGCGCCGGCAAGGCCCTCAAGCCGCACCTGCTCGGCAGCGAGGTCATGGGCAACATGTCCCCCTACGGGGTCGGCGGCGGCCACCGGCACACCCCCGAAATGATCCAGAACCTCAGCGGACCGGCGGGGGAGCGGGTCACCGTCTCCTTCACGCCCACCCTGGCGCCCATGCCCCGCGGCATCCTCGCCACCTGCACCGCCGCCGCCCGGCCGGGCGTCACCGCCGAGGCCGTACGGGCCGCGTACGAGAAGGCCTACGCCGACGAGCCGTTCGTCCACCTGCTGCCGGAGGGGCAGTGGCCGGCGACCGCGTCCGTGCACGGTTCCAACGCCGTTCACGTCCAGGTCGCCCTCGACGCGAGCGCGCACCGGATCATCGCGATCAGCGCCATCGACAACCTCACCAAGGGCACCGCCGGCGGCGCGGTGCAGAGCATGAACATCGCCCTCGGCCTCCCCGAGGACACCGGACTTTCCACGATTGGAGTCGCTCCATGAGCGTCACCGCAGCGCAGGGATTCACGGCGGCGGGCATCGCCGCCGGGATCAAGCAGAACGGCAACCCGGACCTGGCCCTCGTGGTCAACACCGGGCCGCGCCGCGCCGCCGCGGGAGTCTTCACCTCCAACCGCGTCAAGGCCGCCCCCGTCCTCTGGTCCCAGCAGGTCCTCGCCGACGGCGAGCTGACGGCCGTCGTCCTCAACTCCGGCGGCGCCAACGCCTGCACCGGTCCGCAGGGCTTCCAGGACACCCACGCCACCGCCGAGAAGGTCGCCGAGGTGCTCAGTGCCCGCGGCACGGAGACCGGCGCCGGGGACGTCGCCGTCGCCTCCACCGGCCTCATCGGCGTCCTCCTCCCCATGGACAAGCTCCTCCCCGGCGTCGAGAAGGCCGCGGCCGAACTGTCCGAGCACGGCGGCGAGAAGGCCGCCATCGCCATCAAGACCACCGACACCGTCCACAAGACCGCCGTCGTGGGCCGGGACGGCTGGACGGTCGGCGGCATGGCCAAGGGCGCCGGCATGCTCGCCCCCGGTCTCGCCACCATGCTCGTCGTCCTCACCACCGACGCCGACCTGGACTCCGCGGCCCTCGACAGCGCCCTGCGCGACGCCACCCGCGTCACCTTCGACCGGGTGGACTCCGACGGCTGCATGTCCACCAACGACACCGTGCTGCTCCTCGCCTCCGGTGCCTCCGGCGTCACCCCCGCCCAGGACGAGTTCGCCGAGGCCGTACGGGCCGTCTGCGACGACCTCGGCCGCCAGCTCATCGGTGACGCCGAGGGCGCCAGCAAGGACATCAGGGTCGAGGTGATCAACGCGGCCACCGAGGAGGACGCCGTCGAGGTCGGCCGCTCCATCGCCCGCAACAACCTCCTCAAGTGCGCGCTCCACGGCGAGGACCCCAACTGGGGCCGGGTGCTCTCGGCCATCGGCACCACCCGCGCCGCCTTCGAGCCCGACCTCCTCAACGTCGCCATCAACGGCGTCTGGGTCTGCCGGAACGGATCGGTAGGAGAGGACCGCGACCTCGTCGACATGCGCTACCGGGAGGTCGTGATCACCGCCGACCTCGCCGCCGGCACCGCCTCCGCCGTCATCTGGACCAACGACCTCACCGCCGACTACGTCCACGAGAACAGCGCCTACTCGTCATGACCAACGCCACGCGGAAGCACACCGCGCTCCCCAAGGCCGAGATCCTCATCGAGGCGCTGCCCTGGCTCACCCGCCACCACGGCAAGACCGTCGTCATCAAGTTCGGCGGCAACGCCATGGTCGACGAGGAGCTCAAGGCCGCCTTCGCCCAGGACGTCGTCTTCCTGCGCCACGCCGGCCTCAAGCCGGTCGTCGTGCACGGCGGCGGCCCCCAGATCAGCGCCGCCCTCGACCGGCACGGCCTGGTCAGCGAGTTCCGGGCCGGCCTGCGCGTGACGACCCCCGAGGCCATGGACGTCGTACGGATGGTCCTCGCCGGCCAGGTCCAGCGCGAGCTCGTCGGGCTGCTCAACCAGCACGGCCCGCTCGCCGTCGGCCTCACCGGCGAGGACGCCCACACCATCACCGCCACCCGCCACCGGCCGGTGATCGACGGCGAGGCCGTCGACATCGGCCGGGTCGGTGAGATCACCGCCATCGACACCGGCGCCATCGAGGCGCTCCTGGAGGACGGCCGGATCCCGGTCATCTCCTCCATCGCACGTTCCCAGGACGACGGACATGTCTACAACGTCAATGCTGATACGGCGGCTGCGGCTCTCGCTGCGGCGCTGGGTGCCGAGACCCTGATGGTCCTGACCGACGTCGAGGGCCTCTACGAGGACTGGCCGAACAGCGACGAGGTCATCAGCCGGCTCACCGCGAGCCAGCTGGAGAAACTGCTGCCCGAGCTCTCCAGCGGCATGGTCCCCAAGATGGAGGGCTGCCTGCACGCCGTACGGAACGGGGTCACCACGGCCCGCGTCATCGACGGCCGGGTCCAGCACTCCATCCTGCTGGAGATCTTCACCGACGAGGGCATCGGCACGATGGTCGTGCCCGACGGAACCACCGACCGGCGGCGCGCCACCGAGGGGGAGTCATGAGCGGCAACCAGGACCTGACCGAGCGGTGGCAGGGCTCGCTCATGGACAACTACGGCACCCCCCGGCTGCCTCTCGTCCGCGGCGAGGGCGCCCGGGTCTGGGACGCCGACGGCAAGGAGTACCTGGACTTCGTCGGCGGCATCGCCGTCAACGCCCTCGGGCACGGCCACCCGGCCGTCGTGGACGCCGTGAGCCGGCAGATCGCGAGCCTCGGCCACGTCTCCAACCTCTTCGTCGCCGAACCGCCCGTCGCCCTCGCCGAACGCCTCCTCGGCCTCTTCGGCCGGCCCGGCCGGGTCTTCTTCTGCAACTCCGGCGCCGAGGCCAACGAGGCCGCGTTCAAGCTCGGCAGGCTCACCGGCCGGCGCCACATGGTCGCCACCGACGGCGGCTTCCACGGCCGCACCATGGGTGCGCTCGCCCTCACCGGCCAGCCCGGCAAGCAGGGCCCCTTCCTGCCGCTGCCCGGCGACGTCACCCACGTCCCGTACGGCGACACCGAGGCGCTGCGCGCCGCGGTCACCGAGGACACCGCCTTCGTGATCATCGAGCCCGTCCAGGGCGAGAACGGTGTCGTCGTGCCGCCCGCCGGCTACCTGCGGGCGGCCCGGGAGATCACCCGCGCCACCGGCACGCTCCTCGTCCTCGACGAGGTGCAGACCGGCATCGGACGCTGTGGTCACTGGTTCGAGCACCAGGCCCACGAGGGCGTCGACCCCGATGTCGTCACCCTGGCCAAGGGCCTCGGCGGCGGCCTTCCGCTGGGCGCGACCGTCGCCTTCGGCCCGGCGGCGGAGCTGTTCGGCCCCGGCCACCACGGCACCACCTTCGGCGGCAACCCGGTCGCCTGCGCCGCCGGCCTCGCCGTCCTGGACACCCTCGCCGCCGACGCCGCCCTCGACCACGTGAAGGCGGTCGGCGAGCGGCTGCGGAGCGGAATCGAGGCCCTGGGGCACCCGTTGGTCTCCCACGTCCGTGGCGCGGGTCTGCTCCTGGGTATCGTGCTCACCGGGCCCCTCGCACCCCAGGTGCAGCAGGCGGCCCAGGACGCCGGCCTCCTGGTGAACGCGCCCGCGCCCGACGTCGTACGGATCATGCCTCCGCTGGTCCTCGCCGACGCCGAGGCCGACGCCTTCCTCCGGGCGCTGCCCGGGGTCCTGGACGTGGCGAACGGGCAAGGACGAAGCGGAGAATGAGACGACGATGACCGACGCGCAGGAGAACCAGCACTGGGGGACCCCCCAGGCGGAGCCTGGAGCAGGACCGTCCGTTCCGCAGACCCGTACCGCCCGCCACCGCAGGATCGTCGACATCCTCAACCGGCAGCCGGTGCGCTCGCAGAGCCAGCTCGCCAAGCTCCTCGCCGACGACGGGCTGAGCGTCACCCAGGCGACGCTCTCCCGCGACCTGGACGAACTGGGCGCGGTGAAGATCCGCAACACCGGCGGCGAGCTGATCTACGCGGTCCCCAGCGAGGGCGGTTTCCGCACCCCGCAGGCCCCGCTCGGCGAGTCCGCCAAGGAGGAGCGGATGCGCCGTCTCTCCGGCGAGCTGCTGATCTCCGCCGAGGCCTCCGCCAATCTGGTCGTCCTGCGGACCCCGCCGGGCGCCGCCCAGTTCCTCGCGTCGGCCATCGACCAGGCCGAACTGCACGCCATCCTCGGCACGATCGCGGGTGACGACACCCTGCTGCTCATCTCCCGCGATCCGGCCGGCGGCCAGGCCCTGGCCGACCACCTGCTGCGCCTCGCGCAGAAGGAGCGCTGACCCGCTCCCGTACCGGACCCCTCAGTACCGTGTGATCGCCGTCGGACCGCTCCGCGTTCCGACGGCGATGTGCGGTCGGCGCGCCGGATCCGCCCAGTCCAGGATCGCGCGCATCGCCTCCTGAGGTACGGACACGCACCCGGCCGTCGCGCCCCGCCCGTTGACGTGCAGGAAGATCCCGGCACCCCGCCCGCGCACCGGCCGGTCGTAGTTGAAGCCGACGACCAGCGCGTGGGTGTACTGGGCGCGGTACGTGACGAGGTGTTCGGCCTCGGCGGCGCGGCAGTCCGGCGGCAGACCCTCGACCCAGCGGTTGTACGCGCGCGCGTCGTTGTCCTGGCACCACCAGGAGCGGTCGGTCACCCGGCGGTACCGGTAGGCGGTGCCTCCTGGCGGAGGAGCGATGCCGAAGGCGTACGGGAGCCGGTAGAGCCCCGTCGGCGTCGTGTTCGTGCCCTGCCGTCGGGCGGCGCCCTCCACGAGCCCGCCCGCCCCGAACCGGGCGGGCGCGGACCCCGCCCTGACCCAGCGCCCGCCGCGCCGGTCCCACCAGCTCACCGTCCCCGTGGTGGCTCCCGCCTCGGGGGCCTGGGCGGTGATGAGCTGGGAGCCGCCGCCGGTGTCCGCCATGCGCGCGGGCAGCGGGACCGGAGGCGGCGCCGCCCCGAGGGACAGCAGGGCGGCGCCGAGTACGAGAAGGGTGCGCATGGCGGCGACGCTAGGCGCGCCGGGGTCCCCGCGCACGGCGTACGGGGCTGTTCGGCGGGCACGGCACCGCTTTCACCCGTAGGAGGACAGACGGATTGACGAATCATGCATGACTCTGCATACTCATGCATAACGTGGTCGCGGTCCACGATCACCCCGCGTTCGACTGAGGAGCACAGCTGTGAGCAGCAACAACGGTGACGTCCGGCTCTGGGGCGGCCGGTTCGCCGACGGTCCCGCCGAGGCCCTGGCGAAGCTGTCCGCGTCGGTCCACTTCGACTGGCGGCTCGCGCCGTACGACATCGCCGGTTCCCGCGCCCACGCGCGTGTGCTCCACTCCGCCGGGCTGCTCACCGAGGACGAGCTGACCCGCATGCTGGCCGGTCTGGACCGGCTGGAGGCGGACGTCGCCGACGGCTCCTTCGTCGGGACCGTCGCCGACGAGGACGTCCACACCGCCCTGGAGCGGGGCCTCCTGGAGCGCCTCGGTCCGGACCTCGGCGGCAAGCTGCGCGCCGGCCGGTCCCGGAACGACCAGGTCGCCAC
>NZ_JAPSIW010000403.1 GCF_031178505.1 Streptomyces sp.
CCTGCTGGCCCGCCGGCAGCCGGACCGGGCCGGGGAGCTCCTGCGCCTCGGGGAGATGCTGCGGGAGGCGCACCGCTCGCTCGACGGCGCGGGCGCGGACCGGGGCGGCAGGGTGTCCGGGGTGACGACGCCGAAGCCGACCGCCGCTTCCGGCACCTTGGCCAGCCGCCCCCGGGACCACTGCTCGGCGACGTCCGGGTGGGCGAGCACGGCGTGGAGGGTCTGTTCGATCTCGGCCAGGACCGTGTCGCTCACCGACTGCCCCGCCTCGCCGGCCAGCTCCGCCGCCGTCCGGGCGAGAGCGGTGACCAGCCGGTGCTGCTGACGGCTCGCCGTCCGCAGCTGCGCGCCGTCGAGCGAGCGGTGCGCCTCCCGCAGCATCTCCCCGAGGCGCAGGAGCTCCCCGGCCCGGTCCGGCTGCCGGCGGGCCAGCAGGTTCGCCGCCCAGGCCGCGAGCGTGGGACGCCGCAGGGCCGCGATGGCCTTCGCGGCCGCCGGGTCCTTCGCCCGGCGCGCCTCGGCCGCGTACCGGTCGCGCGCCGCCGTGAACTCGCCCGGCGTCAGCCCGTACAGCTCGTCCGTGACCTTCTCGACGTCCACGCGTCCACCCTGCTCCGTCCTCCGGGGCCCTGCCGGCCCGCTTCCGCCGGGTGCCCGCCGGCATCACCCTCCCGGCCGTGACGGGCCCGCCGGCGAAGGCCCGTCACGGCGGAGCGGAAAAGGGCCTGGGCCGGGTCCGCGCCGTCGCGCCCGGCACGCGATCCCCAGTGCTTCGCCCGGGGGCCCCTGCGTCCGCACGCTCTCCCCCGTGGCCCTTCGGGTACGGGAGGCACCCCCGGCGTCACGGGGTCACCGGGGTGCGCCCCGTACGAGGCGCTCCTCCGCCGTGCGATCCTCCCCTCGCCCTCAGCGGGCCCGGGGAGCCGCCAGGCACCGGGCGCCGCTGTTTTCCGGGCACCCCCTAGCCGTCCCCTCCACCCATCGTGCGCCGGATCGCGTCCCGCGCGCGGTCCATCACGGCCGCCACCGGTCCGACGGCGAGGTTCGCGGCGGCGCTCTCGACCCCCGGATGCGGGTGCGTCGGCGCGGTGGCCTCCGCGGCACGGACCGCCTTCGCCATCAGGGCGAGCCGGGCCGGCGAGGTGGTGCGCCGCAGCAGCGCGAACTCGTACCGCTCCTCCGCCCGCGCGTGCACCAGGACCGCGTTGCGCAGTGACAGCAGCGCCGGCACGAAGGCCGGGTCGGACACGTCCATGTCCTCCAGCGCGGTCAGCTTCTCCTTCGCCGCCTTCTCCTCGGCGAGCCGGTCGTCCGCCACCTCCCCGCCGCCGTCGAAGGCGGTACGGGCATGGGGGTGCACGACCTCCTCCTCGGCCGTCTCGTGCACCGCGAGCAGGCGCACCAGACGCCGGAAGGCCTCGGCCCGCGCCTCTCCCTCGGCGGCGCGGACCTCGTCGAACAGGGTGTGGATCTCGCCGTGCTGCCGCATCAGCAGGGCCACCACGTCGTCCCCGGCCACGGGGTCGCCCGTCCGGGCGTGCTCGTCCACGGCCTCGTCCTCCGCGGCCCCCATCAGGCACGCTCGGAGGCGACGGGGTGGGGACCTTCGGTCTCCAGCCGGTAGTCCCGGCCGAACACCTGCCGGTGCTGGTCCATGACGCGGTCGCTCGGCGGGCGCTCTCCGTCGTTCAGCCTCCGCTGCATCTCCTCGAACCGCTCGTGCGCCTCACGCACGTACCCGGCGCCGAGCGTCGTGAGGTCGATCTGCGTGGCCAGCAGCTCGCGCAGATAGGCCTTGTTCGGCTCGAAGGTCAGCACGTTCGGCAACTGCGGCGCGAGCACCTCCTCCGGTTCGCGCCCGTCGTGCCGGCGCATGAGGTCACAGGCGATCCGCAGATGCTCCAGCTCCATGTTCAGGTGCAGCTCCCACAGCGCCTTCACCTTCGGATGGCTCTCCTGCTCCATGAAGGAGTAGTAGAGGTAGCACTCGTTGTACTCGTGGTTGACCAGCTGCTCCCACCACGTCTCGCCCGGGTCGACGAGCGACTCGTAGTGGGTGACGTGCTCCTCCTCGATGAGCCCGATCTCCTGGTAGAGCTGCCGGGCGATCGGCTCCATGTAGGTCGGCCCGGTGTTCATGTAGAAGTTCATCGTCTGCTGCTCCGCCGACATGACGGTCAGCGCGTGCAGCTTCGACAGCGGATCGACCCGGGTCCTGTCGTACGGGTCGCGCACGTTGTCGTAAGGATGGCGGTGGTGCATCCGCGTCGGGCGGCCCGGCATGACCTCCGTGAGGCCGTCCACGATCGACTCGGCCTTGCGGTGCTCGATCATCTCGTACAGGTTGGCGTACCGGTACAGGTGGTCGAAATCCTCCAGGACACCGAACTCGTACGCCTGCCGCAGGTACGGGTCCGGCTCCATCCGGGCGATCCACGCGGTCAGGTCCACCGCCACCTGCTCGTACGCGATCGTCGTCTCCAGGACGGAGGAGACGCCCGGCAGCAGCCAGTTGACCGCCTTCTGCTGCTGCGCCTCGACGTAGCGGACCTCGGCCAGGCTCCGCTTGATCTCCGGGTCGGCGGTGTGCCGGGCGAGCTGGTGGCTGAAGAGGATCGCCTCGACCTCGATGCCGTTCATCGTGATGACCCGGCAGCGGGTGTACGGGTCGGTGGCGTCCGGGTCGATCGGCGCGACGTCGAGCTCGCGCCAGCTGCGCACCTGCCTGTCCAGGGGGATGCCCCGCTGTTCGAGGGGGTTGAACGTCATGTGGCACCGGCCTTTCGGGAAAAGGTTCGTCGGTGAGTCCCCCCACGCGTGCCCGGGGCCACGCCTTCCATCCGTGGGGCGCCCGGGGTCTCACCTCAACGGACGCCTCCTTCCACACCCCTGCCCCGGAGCCGTCCCGCCGTAAGGGGGAGGCGGCCGCCGCGCGTGGGGACGGGCGCAGTGGGTACCCGCCATGAGCCGCGTCACCACCACGGGGAGAGACGACCACCACGAGGAGCTGAGGGCCATGGTGATCCACATCGAGCGGGGGCTGAGGCCGCGCGTCTCGGATCCGTCCCACGTCCTGCGTCAGGGAGTGCACGACCAGATCCTGGGCCTGCTGATGTTCGCGGTCGGGGTGCTGCTCCTGGTCATGCCGATGATCACGGAGACCGGGCCCAAGGACGCGCAGATGAACGAGCTGCTGGTCGGGCTGGTCGTCGCGTTCACCGCCGGGTGGCGCGTCTACCGGGGTGCGGGGCTGTGGTCCGACGCCGTCATCGGCCTCGCGGGCGTCTGGCTGATCGTCTCGCCGTTCGTCCTGGACCTTCAGAACACGGCGGTCCACACGGCCGACCGCATGCTCGCGTTCGTGACCGGCGGCGTCCTGGTGGGCCTGAGCCTGCTGTCCCTGGTCGTCTGGCGCCTCGACCGCAAGCGCACCGGCCGTCCGTAGGCGGCGGACCGCCGACCGCGACGGGGAAGCGCCCCCTCCCGGCGGACCTGGAGGGGGCGCGGCGCGCGCGGAGCGGTCAGGAGGACGGCGGGTACGGGGCGTACTTCAGGCGCCGGGCCAGGTGGGCGGTGTTCGCGGCGAGGGTGCGCGTGGCGCGGGCGGTGGCCTCGGGGACCTTGTCGAGGTCCTGGTAGTCCGTGCCCTGCATCGCCTCGCCCACCCAGTAGGTGACGGCGTTCGCGGCCAGGGTGAAGCCCACGTCGTTCAGACCCTGGAAGAGATCGGCGCTGACCTTGTGGGCGCCGTCCTCGTTGCCGACCACACAGACCGCGGCGACCTTGCCGAACGTGAGCAGCCGGCCCTCGTCGTCCGTCTCGGAGAGCTCCGCGTCCAGGCGTTCCAGGACCCGCTGGGCGATGCTGGAGGGGTGGCCGAGCCAGATGGGGGTCGCGAGGACGAGGATGTCGGCGCCCATGACGGTGTCCCGGATGCCCGGCCAGGCGTCGCCCTCGCCCATGTCGATCTGCACGCCCGGGCGCACGTCGTGGTCGGCGATCCGGATCGTCTTCCCCGTGACGCCGTGCTCGCTCAGCGCGGCCATGGTCTGCTCGGCCAGCAGCTGCGAACTGGAGGGGGCCGGGGACGGGGACAGCGTGCAGACGAGCGCTACGGCCCGCAGGGGCGTGGTGTCGGTGGGTTCCATGGTGTTCCGGATACCCCTGGTTCGGCGGGGCATCCCGGATCTCTTCGTCACGAACCGGGTTATCTCACACCCGGTGGGCTTGCTCCCGCGCCCCCGCGTACTGACATGCTTCGGGTATGGCGGATGTGACGCAGGAGAGCGACGACTTCTTGGCGCGGGTGAGCGCACGGCTGCATGGCGGCTGCGCTCGCGCCGGGGAGAGCCTGCCCGGGGCGGAGGTGGAGCAGGCGAAGGGCGTTCTCATGGCGCTGTCCGGCGCCTCCGCGGAGGCCGCCGAGGCGGAGCTCGTGCGGCGGGCCGTACGCGAGGGCCGTTCCCTGACCGACGAGGCCAGGACGCTGCTGGCGGGCCTGCGCCCCCACGAGGCCACTCCGGGAGCCGGACCGGTCCCGGAGGCGCTGCCGCCCGCCTTCGGGCCGGTGTCCGACCCCCTGGGGCCGGCGTCCGACCCCCTGGGGCCGGCGTCCGACCCCCTCGGGACGACGGCGATCGCCCCGTGGGTGCCCTCGGAATCCTTCGAAGGGGCGGGCGAGCCCGGAGCGGCCGGAGGGGTGGACGGTGCCACCGTGCGGCTGTTCGAAGCACTCCCCGGAATGGTGGTTCTTCTCACCCCGCTGCGCGGCCCCGGCGGGGACGTGACCGACTTCCGCATGGACGCCGCCTCGGCCGGGGCCGTCGACATCCTCGGCGTCTCCGGGCGGGACCTGATCGGGCGGCGGCTCCTGGTGGAGTACCCGCACCTGCGCGGCACCCCGCTGTGGGACGGCTACCTGACCGCGCTCGCGACCTCCACCGTCTGGAGCGGTGAGCCCGTCGAGATGGAGGACGCCGCCGGAGGGGTCGTACGCCTCTCGCGGTTCTCGGTGCGCGCCGCCCCCTGGCGCGGACGGCTGGTCCTGTCCTGGGTCCGGCTCAACGCCGACGTACGTGACCAGCGGCGGCTCGACATCATGCAGCGGCTCGGCAACCTCGGCTGGGCCGACTGGGACGTGGCCGCCGACACCGCCACCTGGTCCGAGCAGGCGTACGCGGTCATCGAGCGCGACCCCGCCGACGGCCCCGTGCCACTCGCGGAGCTGCCCCGCCTGATCGCGGGGGAGGACACCGCGGGCCTGGAGGAGGACGTACGGCGCCTGCTCGCCGACGGTACCCCGGTCGACCGGACCTGCCGGGTCGGCGCCCCGTCCGGGCTCCGGTACGTGCGGCTCGTCGCCGAGGCGGAACGAGCCGCCGACGGCACACCGCTCGAGGTGCGCGGCTTCCTGCAGGACGTGACCGCCACCAAGCGGGCCGAGCAGGAGATCCTCGCGCACGAGCGCAACGCCCACCTGCAGCTCGGCCGGCTGCGCGCCGAGCGGGCGCTGGCGGCCCGGCTCCAGGAGGCGCTGCTGCCCATCGCCCAGCAGACCCGCACCCTGGCGGGGCTCCAGGTCGACGTCGCGTACCGGCCGGCCGAGCAGGGCCTGAACGTGAGCGGCGACTGGTACAGCGCGGTCGAGCTGCCCGACGGCAGCGCGCTGCTGGTCCTCGGGGACGTCGGCGGCCACGGCCTCGACTCCGTCGCCACCATGGCCCAGCTCCGCTTCACCGCCAAGGGCATGGCCGTCACCGGCACGCCGCTGCCGGACATCCTCGCCCGGCTCAACACGGTCCTGCTGCACACGGCGGACGGCCACATGAACACCGCGACCATGATCATGGCCCGCTACCAGCCGGACACCCGCCGCCTCTCCTGGGTGCAGGCAGGGCACCTGCCGCCTCTCATGATCCATGACGGCCTCCCCCTGATCCTCGACCGGCCCGCGGGCGTCCTCCTGGGGGCGACCCCCGACCCCGTCTACACCGAGGCGGTCGTCACCCTCGACCCCGGCGACGAGCTGGTCCTGTACACCGACGGCCTCATCGAGAAGCCGGGCGAGTCCCTCGACGACGGCTTCGCCCGTCTCACCGCCACCGCGGCGGCCACACCTCCCGGCGTGAACCTTCTCGACCATCTGCTCGCCCGGCTCGACGCCCCCGGCGGCCGGCGCGACGACATCTGCGCCCTGCACATCCAGGCCGGCGCCTGAGCGGACGGTGCTCTCCGCGCCGGCAGGTTTCGCGGCGCCGGGCCCGGTCATACGGACCTTCCCGGAAGTGACGATCACTCGGAAAGGAGCCGTCATGGCGGCCGACGAGAAGACGCGGGCCAAGGGCGAGAAGATCAAGG
>NZ_JAPSIW010001065.1 GCF_031178505.1 Streptomyces sp.
ACCGCTCGTAGAGGCCGGGGCGGATCGCGTCCAGCTCGCGCCGCCAGTCGTCCTCGTCGAACTCCCACCAGCGGCGCGAGAACTCCAGCAGGACCTTGGTCGCCGCGTCGTAGTGGAGCTCCGTGACCGCCCGCCGCTTGCCGTAGGAGAGCTGCGGGGTGAAGGTGACGTGGCGGAGTCCGGAGAACGGGACGGTGACGACGGCCTCGTCACCGGTGAAGGTCTCGCGCACGACCCTTCCGTCACGGCCCTCGGACACCGTGTGCACGGTGACCCCGCCTCGCGGACCGTGCTCGACACGGACGGCCCGGCGGTCGAGGCGGACCAGGTCCTTCACGCGCGCGTAGAGCGCGTCCGCCAGGGTCGCGGTGCCGTCGGGCAGCTCGTAGAAGGCGGTGTCGGGGCTGATCAGCGCGGAGGACAGGAAACTGTGCAGGAACGACAGGTGCAGCCGTGACGTGACGTTCTGGACCGTGCCGACGAGGTCGATCGTGCGCTCGTCGAGCCCCGCCTCCTCGGTGAGGTACCGGAACATGGACCAGTGGCCGTACCGCTGGAGGACGGTGGCCCAGCCCTCGACGAGGTCCCTGCCCTGCTTGCCGTCGATGAGGGCCCGGGCGGGCGCCAGGGCGGCCCGGTAGATCTCCGCGGCCGTCGTGTCCAGATACTTCTCCGGTACGCCGAAGTGCCGGTTCAGGACACGCGGCCGGCGCTCGTACTCCGCACGCCGGACCCGGACCCCGTTGGCCTGGATCCACGTCCGGTTCGCCGGCCGGCCCGAGGGGTCGACATCGGTGAGGTGGAACCTGCGCCGCTCCAGACCGAGGGCGTCGATCAGCCCGATGACCAGGGGGTGGCTGGCGGGGATGCGCATCGCTCCGGCCTCCGCGTACTGCCGGGGATCGGCGAACGGCTGCGCGGCGTTCTCGTGGCCCCCGGTGCGGAAGGTCTTGATCCGGCCACCGACCCGGTTGCCGTTGGCCTCGATCACCGTGACCTCGTGCCCGGCGCGCCGCAGGAGATCCGCCGCGACGAGCCCCGCCGGCCCCGCCCCGACGACCAGGACCCGCTTGCCGCCACCGTGTCCGCGCGGCAGGCCCGTCTCCAGCAGGATCCTGGCGTACCGCGGGACGAGGGCCTCACCGTGCTCGTCCAGCACCAGAATGGCCCTGGCCACCCGTTCGCAGACGTCCCGGGGGGCGCCGCCCGGCACCGGTGGGGCGCTGCCCGTCGCGGCCGCGGGCGCGGGCGCGGCCTGGGGAGCGGTAGGCAGGGTGAGGGCGAGGGCGCCGGTGCCGGCGGCGATGACCAGGGCGCGCCTCTTGAGCTCGATATCCACAGGGGGCACCCTTCGGGAAGCCGTCGGCGGTACGCGCGGGACACGCCCGCCCGCGCCGGCGATTCACCTGTACGTGGTGCTCGCCGCCACCGCCGCGCTGGGGCGGACGCGTGACGCGGAGGTCCCGTCGGCCGGGCCTCGTGGACCGCCGCGGTGAGGACTCGCATGATGGCTCCGACGCTGAC
>NZ_JAPSIW010000404.1 GCF_031178505.1 Streptomyces sp.
ACCTTGACGGCGTTGCCGTTGGCGTCGGTGATCTTGAGGTAGGCCTCGTCGTGGTCGCCCTCGCTGTTCTTCTGGCAGTGCAGCTCGAACAGCTCGATCTTCACGTAGTCGATCGGCTCGGCCTGGGCGGTGCCGGCGAAGAGGCCGACGCTGCCGAGGCCCAGCAGAGCGGTGGCGGCGAGGCGTGCGGTCCGGTTCTTGCGCATGTGGTGTCCCCCCACACTCGGGTCACTCGCGTGACAGTGGTCCCGGCCCGCGCTCCGGCGGGCCGGTGTGCCGTTCCCCCCGGCACGTCACCCACTGTGCCCCGGACCGCCCCGCCGGTTCTCCGCGCGTTCCGCTGGACGGAACGCACCGCCTCCGGCGGCCGGTCAGCGGACGAGCGCGGCGGGCGGGACGGTCCCGCGGGGCACGCCCCGGGCGAGGACCCGGGTGATCGCGGCGCCCGCCTCGGCCACGGCCTGGGCGAGCGCGTCGAGCCGGCGGCCGGCCGGGACCAGCCCGGCGAGCGCGGCGACGATCCGTCCGTCGGGGGCGCGCACCGGAAGCGCGGCGCAGCACACCCCGTCCATCACGTCCTCCCGGTCGAGGACCGCGCCGCCCTGCCGGGGACCGCGCAGGGCCCGGCCGGCGGCGGTGTCGAGGTGGAAGGCGGTGCCGTCCCGGACCGGGACCACTGCCTCCAGTTCCCCGGGCACGGAGCCGACGGTGATCGCCATGTCCTCGCGCAGCACGGTGAGGACGACACTGGCGCCGGTGGCGGCGCGCAGCCGCTGGACCGGCAGCCGGGCGGCGGGGCGGAGCCCGGGGTGGGGCTCCCAGGCCTGGCCGAGGCGGTACAGCTGGGGCCCGACCCGGTAGCGGGAGCCCCTGCGTTCGACGGCGCCGACGGCGACCAGCTGGTCGAGGAGCCGGTGCACGCTGCCTTTGGGAACGCCGCAGGCGAGGGCCAGTTCGGTCACGCCGGCCTCGTCGCCGGTCCTGCGGAGGGCGTCGAGGAGGGCGAACGCCCCCTCCAGCACGCCGCGCCCGCGCCCGCCGGGCGCCGCGTCCCGACCGCCGGCGATGCCCGCCGTCACCCGCGCCGCTCTTCGCGCCGTGGTCGTACCGGTGTCCATGGGTCCCCCCTGTCTCTCCGCCCGGCCGTTGTCCCCCGACGGCACGGCTCCGGGCACGCCTTCCACCATGCACCCGGGCCGGGCCGTCCGGCCAGGAGTTCGCTCCGCGCGTCGCGCCCCGCGAGCGGATGGCCGTCCTTTGCCGAGTCGTCACACGGCGTCCGGTGTGGGGTCCCGGCAGGGTCATCCGCCGCCTCTAGGCTCGGCCTTCATGAACGACGTACCACCGAGCGCGCCCCGGGCGCGTCCCCACCACCTCGGCTACGGGTCGACGGCGCTCGCCGCCGTCCTCGTCCTGGCCGCCCCGTCGCTGCTCCTGTCCGAACCGGCCGGCGGCGCGCCGCACGCCGCGTCCGCCCCTGTCGCCGCGCCGGCCGCGCCCGGTGCGCCCGCCTCCTCCCGCTCCTGGGTCCGCCGGGCCGGCGAGCCGATGACGGTCATCGCCCACCGGGGCGCCTCCTCCGCGGCGCCGGAGAACACCCTGATCGCGGACGAGGTGGCCCGCCGCGGCGGAGCGGTCTGGATCGAGAACGACGTGCAGCCGAGCAAGGACGGCGTGCCGTACGTCCTGCACGACTCCACCGTCGACCGGACCACCGACGGCACGGGACCGATCCGCTCGCTCACCTCCGCCCAGCTCGACGCCCTGGACGCCGGGTCCTGGTTCGCGCCCGCCTTCGCCGGGGCCCGGGTCCCCACCCTCGCCGCCCAGCTGACGGACCTGCGGACGCGCGGGGGCAGGCTGCTCCTGGAGATCAAGGGCCCGCACGGGCGCCAGGAGGTGGACCGGATCGTCCGGGAGGTCCGGAGCCTGCGGATGACCGACCGGGTCTTCGTCCAGAGCTTCGATCCGGCCGCCCTGCGGTACGTCCGGGAGCTCGCGCCGGAGCTGCCGCTGGGGCTGCTGCGGGACACTCTGGACCCCGATCCGGTGGCGGTGGCCGGGGAGTTGGGCCTGGCCGCGTACAACGTCTCGGACCGCGGCCTGTCGGCCCGCCCGCTCGCCGTGCAGGAGCTGCACGCGGCGGGGGTGGCGGTGAACGTGTGGACGGTCGACCGGCCGGCCCGCTGGAAGGAGCTGGACGCCCTGGGCGTCGACGGGGTCATCACCAACCGTCCGACGGAGCTCGCGGGCTGGCTGACGGGCCGGGCCGCGGGGGCGTAGACCGGGCCCCCGGCGGGCTGTCCGGGGCCTTGCCGTTCCTCCTCTCCCGCCGGGCGGGCATCGCCTACGCTTCGGGCCACGAGGGCGTGGCGAGCGGCCCGCCCGGCACAGGGGAGACACGATGAGCAAGGCCAAGGGGACGGAAGCCGGTACGGCGCCGGCCACGCCGCACGTCGCGGACAGCCACGATCTGATCCGCGTGCACGGGGCGCGCGAGAACAACCTGAAGGACGTCAGCATCGAGATCCCCAAGCGGCGCCTGACGGTGTTCACCGGTGTGTCCGGCTCGGGCAAGAGTTCCCTGGTGTTCGACACCATCGCCGCGGAGTCGCAGCGGCTGATCAACGAGACGTACAGCGCCTTCGTCCAGGGGTTCATGCCGACGCCGGGCCGCCCCGAGGTCGACGTCCTCGAAGGGCTGACGACCGCGATCATCGTGGACCAGCAGCGCATGGGCGCCGACCCGCGCTCCACGGTGGGGACGGCCACCGACGCCAACGCGATGCTGCGGATCCTCTTCAGCCGGCTCGGCGACCCCCACATCGGACCGCCGAGCGCGTACGCCTTCAACGTGCCCTCGGTCCGGGCGAGCGGCGCCATCACGGTGGAGCGCGGCACCACCAGGAAGGCGGAGAAGGCCACCTTCTCGCGCACCGGCGGCATGTGCCCGCGCTGCGAGGGACGGGGCACGGTCTCGGAGCTCGACCCGGCGCAGCTCTACGACGCGTCCAGGACCCTCGACGAGGGCGCGATCACCGTGCCGGGCTTCAAGGGCGGCGGCTGGAGCGCCCGGCTCTACAGCGAGTCCGGCTTCTTCCCCGCGGACAAGCCGGTCCGCGAGTTCACCGAGCGGGAGCTCCACGACTTCCTGTACCGCGAGCCGACGCGGATGAAGATCGCGGGGATCAACATGACGTACGAGGGGCTGGTCCCCCGGATCCAGAAGTCGATGCTCTCCAAGGACAAGGAGGGCATGCAGCCGCACATCCGGGAGTTCGTGGAGCGGGCGGTGACCTTCACGACGTGCCCCGACTGCGACGGCACCCGGCTGAGCGAGGGGGCGCGGACCTCGAGGATCAAGGGGATCAGCATCGCGGACGCCTGCGCGATGCAGATCACCGACCTGGCGGCCTGGGTGCGCGGGTTGGACGAGCCGTCGGTGGCGCCGCTGCTCGGCACCCTGCGGCGGACGCTCGACTCGTTCGAGGAGATCGGCCTGGGATATCTGTCGCTGGACCGCCCGGCGGGCACCCTCTCGGGCGGTGAGGCGCAGCGCGTCAAGATGATCCGCCACCTCGGCTCCTCCCTCACCGACACGACGTACGTCTTCGACGAGCCGACCACGGGCCTGCACCCGCACGACATCCAGCGGATGAACACCCTGCTGCTCCGGCTGCGGGACAAGGGCAACACGGTCCTGGTGGTGGAGCACAAGCCGCAGACCATCGCCGTCGCCGACCATGTGGTGGACCTCGGTCCGGGTGCCGGTACGGCGGGCGGAAGCGTCTGTTTCGAGGGCACCGTGGAGGGGCTGCGCGCCTCGGACACGGTGACGGGCCGCCACCTGGACGACCGGGCCTCCCTGAAGGAGTCGGTGCGCACACCCACCGGCGCGCTGGAGATCCGGGGCGCGAACGCCCACAATCTGCGGGACGTGGACGTCGACATCCCGCTCGGGGTGCTGTGCGTGGTCACGGGGGTCGCCGGGTCGGGCAAGAGCTCGCTGCTGCACGGGTCGATTCCGCCCGGGGTGGAGGTCGTCCCGGTCGACCAGGCCCCGATCCGTGGGTCACGGCGCAGCAACCCGGCGACGTACACGGGGCTGCTCGACCCGATCCGCAAGGCGTTCGCCAAGGCCAACGGGGTCAAGCCGGCGCTGTTCAGCGCGAATTCGGAGGGAGCCTGCCCGACCTGCAACGGTGCCGGGGTGGTCTTCACGGACCTGGCGATGATGGCGGGGGTCGCGACGACCTGTGAGGAGTGCGAGGGGAAGCGGTTCCAGGCCTCGGTCCTGGAGTACCGCCTCGGCGGCAGGGACATCAGTGAGGTGCTCGCCATGCCGGTGGACGAGGCGGAGGCGTTCTTCGCCTCCGGTGAGGCGCGCACCCCGGCCGCGCACCGGATCCTGGAGCGGCTCTCCGACGTGGGCCTCGGCTACCTGACCCTCGGTCAGCCGCTGACGACCCTGTCCGGCGGGGAGCGGCAGCGGCTCAAGCTCGCCACGCACATGGCGGACAAGGGCGGGGTGTACGTCCTGGACGAGCCGACCACGGGGCTTCACCTGGCGGACGTGGAGCAGCTCCTCGGGCTGCTCGACCGGCTGGTGGACTCGGGCAGGTCGGTCGTCGTCATCGAGCACCACCCCGCGGTGATGGCGCACGCCGACTGGATCGTGGATCTCGGTCCCGGGGCGGGGCACGACGGCGGCCGGATCGTCTTCGAGGGCACGCCGGCGGAGCTGGTGGCGGCCCGCTCCACGCTGACCGGGGAACACCTGGCGCAGTACGTGGGCGCCTGACAGGGGCAGGGCGACGGGGGCCGGCGCCGTCGGCGGACGGTCCCGGCCGGGAAAGAAGCGGGGGGTGAATCTCCGGCGATCCGTCCGGGATCCGGGGGAACGGTAACGCTCCGTGGACCTCCCGTACGCCGTGAGCGCGCACGCGTTATTTTGATGCGGCGATCTTGCGCCGCGCGAGGTTCGCTTCGGCGACCGACAGGATGCGGCCGCGCCCCACGGCCCCTCGGCCACGACACCCGGCCGGCTCGGCGGGGACCCCGTTCCGCTGACGGGTGCCGTGGCCGGCGGTCCGGCACGGGGATCGGCCGCTTCACGCCATACGAGGGTTTTTCACTGTTTCTCCCCGTAGTTCACGAATCTGTCGGCGAGTGGCGGGCAGACGTACGGTTCAGAGAACGCCCCGCTCACCGAGGGAGTGAGACACGTGACGCCCTTCCTCCGCCGGCACCGCGAGCTGCGGGGCTCGGGGGCCGCCGCCCAGGCCCGGCAAGAGGTCCGGGGCATCATCGACGAGGCACTGCTCGCCGGTCTGACGGTCCGCCGTCGCGACGAGGAGGACGCGCTGCTCGTGACGTGCGAGCTCGTGACGAACGCCGTCCGGCACACCCACGGCCCCTGCTCGCTGGACCTCGCCGTGCGGCACGACGGCATCGACATCGAGGTCACCGACCACAGCCCCGACCCGCCGCGGCCGAGGGCCCCCGACCCCTCGGGCGCCCTCGGCGGCTACGGATGGCTGCTCGTGAGCCGCCTGGCGGACGACCTCTCGATCCGCCCCGTCGACGGCGACGGCAAGACCGTGCACGCGCACATCTGTACCGGCTGAACCGCGCGCCACCGGTCCGCGGGGCGTGCCCCGGGGTTCCCGCCTGCGCCCCCGGCCCCGGGGGAGCACACTGGAGGGACGTGGGCGCGGACCTTCCGCGCCTCCCCTCGCCCCAGGATCGAGGCGCATCCCCGTGGTGACGAACGACCGCTTCGGACACGGTGTCGTCCCCCACACCTTCCTCGCCTCCGGCCGGCGCCTCTACCGGGCGCCGAGGGGGCAGGCCCGGATCGGGTGGGAGGAGCCCGCGTCGCCCGGCACCGTGCTGCTGACGGCGAGCGGCGAGTTCGACAGCGAGTGCGCCGGCTGCCTCCGCAAGGCCCTGGCGGACGCGGGGCGCGCGGCGAACGTGTGCACGTTCCTCGACGTCTCCCACGTGACCTTCGGGGACTCGTCGTTCCTGTACGAGCTCCTCACCGCGCACGGCAGCCATGCCCGACTGGTGCTGGTGGGTCCGCTGCCGAGCCAGCTGGGCCGGCTCTTCGAGATCACCGGCACCCAGCGCCTCTTCCACTTCGCGCCGGACCGGGCCGACGCCGGTCTGCCGTGACGGACCGGCGCCGGCCGCACACGGTGCGGCCGGTTCACGTGCCGTCCGGAACACTCCTGGGATCCGCCTCGATCCCGACGCGTGAACGCGGCGCGGCGGGGTAGACGCGGGGCCGGGTGTACACCCCCCAGCCGCCGCCCGGTCTCCCCCCCTCCGGGCGGCGG
>NZ_JAPSIW010000405.1 GCF_031178505.1 Streptomyces sp.
ACGCCATGCCGACTTCCGCCGCGCCGCTCGCCCAGCTCCCCATCCGCCGCCTCACTCCGCAGGACCTGCTCGCCTGCGCCGACCTGGCCGCGAACCGGGGCTGGCCGCGCGAGGAGCACAAGTGGGGACTGCTGCTGACCGCGGGCACGGGGTACGGCATCGACGACCCCGCCGGGACGGGGCTCCTCGCCTGCTCCGTACTCACCTCGTACGGCTCCGGCCTGGCCGCCGTCGGCATGGTGCTCGTTGCCGAGCCGTACGCCCGTCAGGGTGTGGGCCGCCGCTTGATGCGGCACCTCCTGGCAGAAGCGGGAGAGACCCCGCTCACCCTCCACGCCACCCCGAGCGGTCAGCCGCTCTACGAGCAGCTCGGGTTCACCGAGACGAGCCGGGCGGACATGGTGCGGGGCCGGTTCACCTTCGCCGTGCCGGCCCCCGAGGTCGCGGTGCGTCCGGCGATCGCGGAGGACCTCCAGGCGATCCTGCGCCTGGACCACGAGATCTTCGGCCTCGACCGGACCGCGATCATCACCCGGCTCCCGGCCTTCGCCGATCATCTCCGGGTCGCGGAGGAGGACGGCGAGATCACCGGCTTCGCGACGGCCTGGCCCAACATGGACACCCATGTGATCGGTCCCCTGATCGCCCGGGACACCGCCACCGCCCAGGCACTGATCGCCTCCCTCGCCGCCGCGACCGACCGCCCACTGCGTACCGACATCGACGTCCGGCACACCTCCCTGCTGCGCTGGGCGAAGGAGAACGGACTCGACTCCATCGCCTCCAACGCGGTGATGGTCCGCTCCCTGCCGGACCTTCCGGGCGACTGGCGCCGCCGCTTCGCACCCTTGACGGTCGCGGCCGGTTGAGCCGTGGCGCTCCCCCGTGACCTCGCACCTCGCACACCCAGTTACTTGCACACGCCCACTATTGCGCCGCATCGTCTACTCTGGGAGCTGAGCCACTCCCCTGCCGAGGAGAGACCGAGGAGAGACCATGACCGCGACGGATCCCGCCCTCACCGCGCTCTCCCAGCGCTGGTGCGCCCTCTCGCTGCTGCACGGCAAGATCGAGTCCCACATCGAGCGGGCTCTGGAAGCCGGGCACGGGCTGAGCGTGCGGGAGTTCTCGCTCCTCGACGTCCTGAGCCGCCAGCACAACGGCCCCGGCGGACATCTGCAGATGAAGCAGGTGGCCGACGCCGTCGTCCTCAGCCAGAGCGCCACCACCCGGCTCGTCACCCGGCTCGAGGACCGCGGCCTGCTGACCCGCTACCTCTGCGCCACCGACCGGCGCGGCATCTACACCGATGTCACCGAGGCGGGACTCAAGCTCCTGGAGGAAGCCCGCCCCACCAACGACAGGGCGCTGCGCGAGGCCCTCGACGAAGCGGCCGGAAACCCCGAGCTGGCCCCCTTGGTCCAGGTCGTGGAGGGTGTGGGCGTTCCCGCCTGACGAGAGGCGGTCCGGAGTACGCTGCGGCCATGAGCGATCTTGAGATACGTCCCGCCACCGCGGAGGACCTTCCGGCCATCGTCGCGATGCTCGCCGACGACCCGCTGGGCGCGACCCGTGAGTCTCCCGACGACCTCTCGCCGTACCTCGCGGCCTTCGAGCGCCTGGCGGGCGACCCCCACCAGCACCTCGTCGTGGCCGTACGCGAGGCCAAGGTCGTCGGCACCCTCCAGCTGACCATCATTCCCGGGCTCTCCCGGCGCGGTGCGACCCGCTCGATCATCGAGGGCGTCCGCGTGCACGCCGATGAGCGCGGCAGTGGGCTCGGTACCCAGTTCATCGAGTGGGCCGTGGAGGAGTCCCGGCGCCAGGGCTGCGTCCTGGTCCAGCTCACCTCCGACGTCACCCGCACCGATGCCCACCGTTTCTACGAGCGGCTCGGCTTCGAGGCCTCGCACGTGGGGTTCAAGAAGAGCCTCTGAGCGAAAGGGCAGCGGCGACCGCTCCGGGTCCGCTCTGCGCCGTGAAACGGCGCGCCGACGTCCGGTCGGCGCGCTGTTTCACGTGAAACGCGGTTCAGAGCCCGCGCCAGCCCTCGGGGTCCACCCCGCCGGGAACCGCGTCCCCGGGCTCGTACGGCTCTCGGGTGAAGACGAAGGAGCCCAGGTTCAGATGGCTCACGCGGCCGTCGGGCCGCCGCACCACCCGGAGTGTCTCCCCCGCGTAGTAACCGTTCAGACCGACCCAGCCGCCCTCGGGCAGGGCACGGAAGCGCGCCCTGCGTCCCGGCCCGCGCAGCGGTTCGAGCACGACACCGCCGTCGGCGACGATCCGCAGACCGTACGCGTACGTTCCCCAGTACCAAGGCCCGGTGAGCTCCAGCAGGTCCCGGTCCACCGCCGCCGCGGGCAGGGGGCGCCAGGGCTCCGGGAAACGGGGCTCGGCCTCCGCCACGATCCGTACGAGATCGGCCGCCACGGCGGAAGGTGAGGGGCCGGAGGTGGCATTGGCCAGGGCGATCCCGGCGAGCCCGTCCTCGACGCCGATCCACAGGCAGGCCACGAAGCCCGGCAGCGAGCCCGTGTGGCCGATCAACGTCCGGCCGTCCCGGCGCAGCAGCTGCAGACCGAGTCCGTACCCGCCGTCGGGGTCGTCCTCCGCCGCCGGAGCCGCCGGCACGCGCATCTCCGCCACGGTCGCCGGGGCGAGGACCCGCTCGTCCCCCGCCATGAGGAAGGCGGCGAACCGGCCGAGATCGGCGGCCGTCGACCAGAGCTGCCCGGCCGGGGCCATCACCCCCAGGTGCTCGGACGGCTCGGGCAGCATCACGTCCGCCCACGGGTGCACCGCCCATCCACCGGCGTGGGGTGCCACCGGATCGACCGTCGTCCGCGTCATGCCGAGCGGCTCCAGGATCTCGCGGCGCAGTGCCTCCTCCCAGGCCATGCCCCGGACGGCCTCGACCAGCGAACCGAGCAGGGTGTATCCCGGGTTGGAGTAGTGGTGCCGCCGCCCGGGCGCCTGGAGCAGGGGCCGCTCCCCCAGGACGTCCGCGAGCGACGGCCGCAGCTCCGCCGGCGAACGCTCCCACCAGGGTCCGGGCGTCTCGGCGGCCAGACCGGCCGTGTGCGAGAGGAGCTGGGCGAGGGTCACCTCCCCGACGCCCGTGCCCTTGAGGTGCTTCTCCAGCGGATCGTCCAGGCCGACGAGGCCCTCGTCCCGCAGCCGCATGACCAGGACCGCGGTGAAGACCTTGGTGATCGAGCCGATCCTGAACTGCGTGTCCGCGTCCGGGGCGTGCCCCTCCACACAGCTGCGGGCACCGCTCCACACGAGCGTTCCGTCCCGCACCACCGCGCCGACGAAGGACGGCGACCGCCCTTCGGCCTGGGCGACCGCCACACGGTGCAGCAGGGCACGCTCGGTGCCGGGCAGGAGGGGTTCGAAAGATGTCGTCATGGCTCCATCCAACGCGAAACCGGACGCCGAGCGGTCCATGGCGGACCTCCTGTCCTGCCCGCTCCATACCGGGACGTTCTTAGACTGGCCAGGTGGAGGACATCGACGCGATCGCGGCACTGCAGGACCCGGTGCGCCGCCGCCTGTACGAGTACGTGGTGGCCCAGGGCCGGGAGGTCGGCCGCATCGAGGCCGCCGAGGCGGCCGGGGTCGCGCGGAACCTCGCCGCACATCATCTGGACAAGCTGGTCGAGAGCGGGCTGCTGGAGAGCGGCAGTCGGCGGCTGACCGGGCGCTCGGGCCCGGGGGCGGGCCGCCCCGCCAAGGTGTACACGCGGGCGCGGGCCGAACGGACGGTGTCCCTGCCCGCCCGGGACTACCGGACCGCCGCCGAGCTGCTCGCCGAGGCCGCCGAGGAGGCCGGCATCGACAGCGCGCTCGGCGCGGCGGCGCGGCGGCGGGGCGAGGCCCTGCGGGGCCCGTCCGCGCCGGAGGGTCTCCACGAGGCCATGGAGCTGCTGGCCGGGCGCGGGTACGAGCCGTACCTGGAGGGCGCCGGGGGAGCGGACGGGCCGGCGGGTCAGGTCGTCCGGATGCGCAACTGCCCCTTCCACGCCGTGGCGGAGAGCTTCCCGCCCCTGGTCTGCGGCATGAACCTCGCCCTGCTCGAGGGGCTGCTCGGTACGGAGGGACCCGTCCGGGCGCGTCTGGATCCCCGGCCCGGCGAGTGCTGCGTGGCGCTCTCTAAAAATAACGTCCATTGACATAGAAATCTGGAGCGTGCTGGGATGAGGCCATGACCGTCTCCCCGCACGCCGCTCACCTTGCCCAGCTCAACGTCGCGACCGTCCTGCACCCTCTCGACGACCCCCGCATGGCACCGTTCGTCGAACTGCTCGACCCGGTCAACGCCGCCGCCGACGCCGCGCCCGGCTTCGTCTGGCGGCTGGTCGAGGACGGTGCGGCCGACGCCACCGGCCTGCGCCCGGCCGGCGAGGACGTCATCGTCAACCTGACGGTGTGGGAGTCGCGGGAGGCGCTGTGGGACTTCACGTACCGCAGCGGCCACCTGGACCTCGTACGGCGCCGACGCGAATGGTTCCTCCGTCACGTCCAGGCCCACCTCGTGCTCTGGTGGGTGCCCGCCGGACACCGCCCGACGGTCGAGGAAGCCCTCGAACGACTCGCGCACCTGCGCGCCCACGGGCCCTCGCCCCGCGCCTTCACGTTCGCCTCCACCCACACCGCCGCCGAAGCGGCCGAGGCCGCCGGGGCGCCAGGGGTCACCGTGTAACGGCCCTCACCCCGTACCCCCGGTTCCGCCGACGGTGAAGACCGGTCCGTTCGGACCTCGCGGTCCCTACAGTCCGATCACATGACGACAACGGTCACCACACGCACCGTCTCCTACCCGGCCGACGGACTGACGATGGTCGGACACCTCGCGCTCCCCGCCGGCACCGGTCGCCGGCCCGCGGTCCTGCTCGGGCCCGAGGGGCCCGGCCTCAACGACGTCCAGCGCCACCGCGCCGACGCGCTCGCCGCACTCGGATACGTGACGCTGGCCTTCGACATCAACGGCGGACGCTGGCTCGCCGACATCCAGGAGATGCTGGACCGCGCCCTCCCGCTGCTGGCCGACCCCGACCGGATGCGGGAGATCGGCCACGCGGCGCTCGACGTCCTGTGCGCCGAACCCCGCACCGACCCCGACCGCGTCGCCGCCATCGGCTACGGCACCGGTGGCGCCATCGCCCTCGAACTCGGCCGCGCCGGCGTCGACCTCCGGGCGATCGGCACGATCAACGCCCTGACCACGGGCCGCCCGGGCGAGGCGGCCCGCATCCGTTGCCCGGTCTGGGCCGGTGTCGGCTCCGAGGACCCGATCATGCCCGCCGCCCAACGCGACGCCTTCGCTGCCGAGATGCAGGCCGCCGGCGTCGACTGGCGCCTCACGGTCTACGGCGGCGCCGAACACGCCTTCCACCACCCCCCGGTCGACCACGCCGTCCGCCCGGGCGTGGCCCACCACCCCGTGCACGCGGAACGCTCCTGGCGCGACATCCTCGCCCTGCTCACGGAGTGCGTACCCGTCACGCGGTGAGCCGTCCCACCGGCCGGCGGCTCCGGCGGCTCACAGGGCGCCGAGGAACTCCCTGACGGCCGATGCGAACTCCGCCGGGACGGTCTCGTGAACGGTGTGCCCCGCGGGGAGTTCCACGAGGCGGGTACGGGGACGCCGGGCCGCCATGTCCTTCGCGTGCGCGGCGCTGAGGACCGTGCTGCGGGTGCCACGGACCAGCAGGGTCGGGCAGTCACCGGCGAGCCAGTCGCGCCAGTGGTCCCCGTTGAGGTTCCGCTGCGATGCGGTCATGTCCTTCGCGTCGAACGCGAGCCCCCACCCGTCGGGGTGCTCACGGACGGCGTCCCCGAGGTAAGCCGCCGACGGGCCGAGCGCCGCCAGCAGCTCGGCCCGCGTCGGGGCGCGGTGCGGCCAGGACAAGCTGAAGGACAGGTCGTCGTCGACCACGGCACCGATGTCCTCGACGATCAGCGCGTCCACGCGGCCGGGAAACCGGGCCGCGAGCTGGTAGGCGTTGACACCTCCGAGGGAGTGGCCGAGGACGACCGCGCCGTCGATGCCCAGGTGGTCGAGGACGGCGGCGGCGTCCTCGACGTACCCGGTGCGGGAGAAGTCGGCAGGACGGTCGGAGCGGCCGTGACCCCGCTGGTCAGGGGCGATGACCCGCCAGGCGCCGCCCAGGTCGCGGGCCAGGCGCGTGAAGGTGCGCCCTTCGCCGAAGTGCCCGTGCAGGGCCAGCAGGGGGCGCCCCGGACCGCCGAAGTCGAGAAAGGAGAGGCGGCGTCCGGCCACCGTCAGGGCCGAGCGCCTCGGTTCGGGCAGGAGGGACGTGATCATGATC
>NZ_JAPSIW010000406.1 GCF_031178505.1 Streptomyces sp.
CCCGGTGGAACCCGGAGACCCGGCCCTGCCGGTCGGGGCGGCCGGCCCCGTGGCCCCGGTGGCGGCCGTCGGGCCGGCCGTTCCGGTCGTCGCCCCGGTGTCGGTGACGAGCGTGGCCCGGAAGGGCGGCTCCGCGGCGAGGTCGAAGACGTACCCCGCCGCCGCGTCGACCGCCGCCCGTACCGCCTCCGCTCCCCCGGCGCGTACCAGGTCGAGGACGGGCGCCCGGTCCTCGTCCAGGACGACCTGGTACGGCTCGCCGTCCGCCGAGCGGTGGACGGTGCGCAGCACCTCGTGCCGGCGGGAGACGTCGGCGAGCGCGGCGGCCAGGACGGCCGGGTCGAGGGGCCGGCGGAGCCGGATGACGACCGGGATGTTGTAGGTGGCGCCGGGTCCTTCGAGCCGGTCCACGAACCACAGGCGCCGCTGCGCGGCGGAGAGCGGGAGCCGGGCCGGGCGGAGGGCGGCGGGCACGGGGCGGAGCACGGGCCGCGCGGCTCCTGCGCCCCGCTCGTCGAGGCGGCGCAGCAGCTGCCGGGGGGTCGGGGCGAGGAAGACGTCGCGGATGGCGGCCTGGAGGCCGAGCGCCGCGCGCACCCGGTTCGTCAGCTTCCCCGCGAGCAGCGAATGGCCGCCCAGCTTGAAGAAGTTGTCGTCGGTCAGGACGTCGTCGCGGTCGAGCACCGCGGCGAAGAGGCCCCGGAGGATCTCCTCGCGGGGGTCGGCGGCGGGCGTGCCGCCCGGCCGGCCGCCGCCGGACGCTCCGGCGGCGGCGCGCGCCTTCTCCGCCTCGGCGCGGGCCGCGGCGAGGGCCTCGTGGCGGCGGTCGAGCGCGCGCCGCTCCTCGTCCGTGGCCGGGGCGGCCGCGCTCACGGGCGTGTCACCGGGGTACCGGGCGAAGGCCGTGAGGGCGCGGCGGAAGAGGCCGAGGAGGAGGCGGGCGGTGTCCTCGTCGTACAGGTCGGTCGCGTACTGCAGGGCGAGGAGCAGCCCGCCGGGTTCGCCGCCGGTGCCGGTCCGCTCCTGGCAGTGGAAGCTCAGGTCGAACTTGGCGGTGGCGAGGTCGGTGTCGGCGGGCACGGCCGGGATGCCGCCGATCTCCGTCCGCGTCTCCTGCCGGGCCCCGGTGGCGAGCATGACCTGGAAGAACGGGTGGCGGCCGAGGGAGCGTTCGGGGTTGAGGTCCTCCACGAGGAGGTCGAACGGCAGGTCCTCGTGGGCGAAGGCCGCCAGGTCCGCCTCCCGCACCCGGCGGACGAGCCCGGCGAGGGTGGGCTCCCCGGAGAGGTCGGTGCGCAGGGCGAGCGTGTTGACGAAGAAACCGACCAGGTCGTGGAGCGCCTCCTCGGGCCGCCCGGCGACGGGGGTGCCCACCACGAGGTCGGGGCCCGCGCCGGCCGCGCGCAGCGCGAGCGCCAGCGCGGCCCGTACGACCATGAAGAACGTGGCCCGTTCGGCGCGCGCCACCGCGGTCAGCGCCCGGTGGGTCGCCGCGTCCAGTTCGTCGGTGACGCTCGCGCCCCGGTGGGTCGGTTCGGTGGGCCGGGGCCGGTCGGCGGGCAGCCGGGTCTCGGCCGGGATGCCGTCGAGGGCCGCACGCCAGTGGGCGAGCTGCTCGTGGGCGGTGCTCCCGGGGTCCCGCGGGTCGCCGAGCATGTCCCGCTGCCACAGCGCGTAGTCGGCGTACTGGACGGGCAGCGGCTCCCAGTGAGGGGTCCGGCCGACGGCCCGGGCGCGGCAGGCGGTGTCGAGGTCGCGCAGGAGGAGCCCGGCGGACCAGCCGTCGGTGGCGATGTGGTGGACGGCCAGGACGAGGACGGCCGGGTCCTCGCCGGGAGTGGTGAAGAGGGCGGCGCGCAGCGGGAGTTCGCGGGTGATGTCGATCGGCCGGCGGGCGAACTCCGCCGCCCGCTCGTCCGTCTCCCCGGCCGCGCACTCCACCGTTCGCAGGCGCACGTCGGGATCGGTGACGACGCGCTGGTACGGCTCCCCGTCCACCGCCGGGTACACGGTGCGCAGCACCTCGTGCCGCTCCACCACGTCCCGTACCGCGGCCTCCAGGACGGCCGGGTCCGGCCGCGTCGCCAGCCGGAGCACCACGGGCGCGTTGTAGGCCGGGGAGGAGCCCTCCAGCCGGTTCAGGAACCACAGACGCCGCTGGGCGTAGGACAGGGGGATCACGGGTGCTGCCTCTCGTGAGTGGCGGGGCGGGTGGGTGGGGCCGGTGGCGGGGACCGCCCCGGTGCGGCCGGCGGTCAGGCGTCCCGCGCGGCCGTCAGCTCCTCGATGCGGGCGGCGAGGTCGCGGAGCCGGGGGTGGGCG
Source organism: Streptomyces sp. (assembly GCF_031178505.1). Lineage (GTDB taxonomy): Bacteria > Actinomycetota > Actinomycetes > Streptomycetales > Streptomycetaceae > Streptomyces > Streptomyces gulbargensis. Next base: position 2,323 of record NZ_JAPSIW010000406.1, read on the forward strand.
TAGACGGCCTTGACGGGCAGGGCGACGGAGAGTTCGGCGCGGACCCGGGAGACCAGCTTGATGGCGAGGAGGGAGTGTCCCCCGAGTTTGAAGAAGTTGTCGTCGGGGCCGATGGAGTCGGCGCCCAGGACCTGCGTCCAGACACGGGCGATGAGTTCCTCGGCGGGCCCGCGCAGACCGGTGTCGCCGGTGGGGGCGGCGGCGCCCCCGGCCGCCGCCGGGGTGTCGGCGCGGGTGGGCAGGGCGGAGCGGTCGAGCTTGCCGCTGGGGGTGGTGGCGAAGCGGTCCACCGCGACGAAGGCCGAGGGCAGCATGTAGGCGGGCAGGGTGGCGGCGAGGGCGGTGCGCAGGGCTCCGGCGTCGCCGCCGCGGTGGTAGGCGAGGAGGGCGGGGCCGCCGCCGGCGTCCTCGCCGAGGATCACGGCGGCCTCGGCGACGCCGTCCTGCCGGGTGAGGACCGCCTCGATCTCGGGGAGTTCGATGCGGTGGCCGCGCAGTTTGATCTGTCCGTCGGCGCGGCCGAGGTGGACGAGCCGGCCGTCCGGCAGGAGGCGGCAGCGGTCGCCGGTGCGGTACATGCGGGAGCCGGCGGCGCCGGCCGGGTCGGCGACGAAGCGCTCGGCGGTGAGGGCGGGCCGGTTGCGGTAGCCGCGGCCCACGCGCGGGCCCGCCAGGTACAGTTCGCCGGCCTCGCCGGGGCTCACGGGGGCGAGGTCCTCGCCGAGGAGCCGCATCCGCAGGCCGGGCAGGACGGTGCCGATGTGCGGCTCGCCGGGCCGGTCGATCCAGCCGGCGGTGGCGTCGACGGTGCACTCGGTCGGTCCGTACACGTTGAGGGCGCGCAGGGTCCCGGCGCCGTGGGCGGCGGCGAGCCGGTCCCAGAGGGCGGGGCTGATGGCCTCGCCGCCGACGAGCAGGGTCAGCGGGCGGGGGCCGCCGGCGGGGGTGAGGAGGTCGAGGAGGGGGTCGGCGTGCGAGGGGGTGATGTCGAGGTCGGTGAGTGCCTGGGCGTCGACGAACGCGGCGAGGAGCGCCGGGTCGCGGCGGGTCTCCTCGTCGATCATGACGAGGGTGTCGCCGCGGCAGAGTCGTACCCACTGCTGCACGGAGGCGTCGAAGGACGGTGAGGCGTTCCAGCCGACGCGGCGGGCCTCGCCGGCGGCGGCACCGGCCCGCTCCAGTTCGGCGAGGAGGAGGGAGGCGGCGGCCCGGCCGATCTCGACGCCCTTGGGGCGGCCGGTGGAGCCGGAGGTGTAGATGACGTAGGCGAGGGTGTCGGCCGTGACGGGGGCCGGGCGGTACGGGACGGGGCCGGCGGCCTCGGCGGTGACGGGTGCGGTCAGCTCGGCGAGCGTGACGGTACGGATCCCGGGGGCGGGCGGGAGGTCGCCCGCGCCGTCCGTGACGACCAGGTCGGCGCCGGAGTCCTCCAGCAGGTAGCGGCGGCGTTCGGCGGGCAGGGCCGGGTCGACGGGCAGGTAGGCGGCGCCGGCGGTGAGCGTGCCGATGAGCGCGGTGACGAGCCCGGCGCCGCGGGGCAGGCAGAGCGCGACGACGCTCTCGGGTCCGGCGCCGAGGGAGGTGAGCCGGGCGGCGACGCCGGCGGCTTCGGCGCGCAGCTCGTCGAAGGTGAGGTCGCGGTCGGCGGCGACCACGGCCGTCCGTCCGCCGGGGGCGGTGGCGAGCCGGGCGAGGAGGTCGGCGTGGCCGGTGCCCGTGGCGCAGGCGGCGCAGGCGCAGCCCGGGGCGGCGGAGCCGGTGCCGGCTCCGGGCGCGGGGAGGGTGGCGGTGGCGGGTTCGGGGAGGACGGCGGTCATGGCGCGGCTCACATTCCGTACGGGGTGGCGGAGGGGGCGACGGTGGGGGCGCAGTCGGACAGCGGCACGGGCTCGCCCATGGCGACGAGGATCTTGCGGGCGCCGGTGTACGACTCGCGTCCGTGGGCGCAGAGGATGTTGTCCACGAGCATCAGGTCGCCGGCCTGCCAGCTCTCGCGCACGGTCACGGCCTGGTAGGCGTCGTTGACGGCGTCGACCTCGGCGTCGGTGAGGACGGTGCCGTCGCCGAGCCGGGTGTCGAAGGGCAGGCCGTCGGCGCCGAAGGTCTCGGTGAGGACCTCGCGGACGTCCTCGTCCAGGCTGCGGGCGTTCCAGAAGGCGAAGTGGTTGAACCACACCCGCTCGCCGGTGACCGGGTGGGTGACGACGGCGGAGCGGAGCTGGCGGGTCCGCAGGGTGTCCTCGTCCAGCCACTCGTAGCCGATGGAGTGCGCGTCGCAGTACTCCTCGGCACCCGCCGGCGCGTCCGAGGAGAACGCCTTGCGCCACGGCATGCCCGCGAGGTCGGAGTAGTTGCGGACAAGGAGCCAGCCGGCCTTCTCGAAGCGGGCGACGAGCTCGGGCGGCAGCAGGGCGAGCGCCCGGCGCATGTCGCCGACGGTGGTGGCGCCGCCGGTCTCGGGGGCGGTGACGCAGCCGAACAGCAGCACGCCGGGGAAGTCGAGGGTGTAGCTGTTCTCGTTGTGGAGGCGGATCGGCTGGGCGGCCGGCAGGTCGGTGGAGGAGAAGACGCCCTCGCCGAAGTCGGTGCGCGGGGTGGCCTTCTCCTTGTAGCCGGCGCGTTCGGCGATGAGCGCGTCGCGGGCCTCGGCGAAGGTGGCGGCGTCCGTGACGGGCAGGCCGCGCAGCATGACCGCCCCGGAGCGGTGGAGTTCGGCCTGGATCGCCGGGCGGTGCGCGGTCAGCCAGGCGGTGGCCTCGGACATGGTGGCGAAGCGGGGCACCTGGACGACGGCGGGCTTGCCGGGCTCACGGACGACGGCGAGTCCGTCGGTGGCGGGGGCCTGGGCCGTGGCCGGGTGGGGAGCGAAGGTGGTCATGGCGGGTTCCTCGTCTTCGGTGGGAGGAGGGGCGGTGGGCAGGGGGCGGGGGCGGGGGCGGGCCGCGCTCAGGCGGTGGCGGCCCGGGTGGGGGCGCGGAACGCTTCGAGGACCGGGTTCAGGCGGGCGAAGAAGCCGGGGAGGTCCTGCTGGAAGTAGAAGTGGTCGCCGGGAAGGACCTCGGGGGTCACCTCGTGCCCGGCCACCAGGGCCCAGCCGCCGAGCATGCCGACCGGGACGATCGGGTCGGCGTCACCGCCGAGGACGGCGACCGGGCAGTCGAGCCGCACGTCGGGGGCGGTGCAGCGGTAGGCGTCGTCGATGGCGAAGTCGGCGCGGATGGACGGCAGGACGATCTCGCGGAGTTCCGGGTCGTCGAGGATGCCGTCGTCGGTGCCGCCGCGCTCCTTGATGGCGGCGACCAGCTCGTCGTCGTCCAGCCGTTCGGGGTGCACCGGGGCCTGGTTGGGCAGGACGGGCGCCCGGCAGGCGGAGGCGACGAGTCCGTACGGGGTGCGGCCGGCGGCCTGGAGGGCCCTGGTCACTTCGAAGGCGACGAGGGAGCCCATGCTGTGCCCGAGTACGACCAGGGGGCCCGCGTCGGCCGGCAGGGCGTCGACCACGGGCAGCGCCAGGTCGTCCACGGAGCCGGGCAGGTCCTCGGAGAAGCGGGCGCCCCGGCCCGGGTACTGCCCGATGAGCAGGCGGACGTCGGCGGGCAGGTGTTCGCGCCAGGCGCTGTACGCGTGGGCGTTGCCGCCGGCGTGCGGCAGGACGAGCAGCGAGAGGCGGTGGGGGCCGTCGCCGGGCAGGTCCCAGACGACGTCCTCGGGGGCGGGCGTGAAGGAGGAGCCGGAGGTGGCGCTCATGAGCTGATCCGATCTGTCTCGGTACGGCGGCGGAGGGCCGGGCGGGCCTTCCGGGGCGCCGGAGCGTTGGTGAGGGTGTCGATGTGCGCGGCGAGCCGGGCGGGGGTGGGGTGCTGGAAGACGTCGCGCACGGTGAGGCGGACGTCGAGTGCGGCGGCGATGTGGTTGGTGAGGCGGGCGGCGAGGAGGGAGTGGCCGCCGAGGGCGAAGAAGTCGTCGTCGATGGTGAGTTCGGTGCCGGCGGGGGTGTCGAGGGTGCGGGCGAGG
>NZ_JAPSIW010001066.1 GCF_031178505.1 Streptomyces sp.
GGTCGAACGCGGCGTCGCCAGCCTGAAGTCCTGGCGGATCTTCCGCAGAGCCCGCTGCAGCCCAAACCGCATGACGTCAATCGCCGCAGCGGTACTCACCCTGGAGCGGCAACGCTGAAGAAGCTCACTGATGCGCGTCAGTGCCTCCGCCTCCCGCCTGGGATCGCCGTCTTTCAGGGCGATGTCCCGCGCGGTGTGCTAGGTGGTGAGCGCCTCCCCCATGCGGCCGGCAGCCTCCAAGACGATGCCGATGTTATGCAGACTGCGGGACTCCTGCTGTGCGTCACCAGCTGCGCAGGCCGCAGCGCGGGCACGCCGGAGCACGTCAAGCGCTTCCGTGGCGGCCGTTGAAGATCGCCGCGTGTCCTTGTGCCGCGCTGCCGGCCACTCGCGCGCGGGTGGCGACTTCGTGGCCCCGAGCGTGACGAACTGGCCGTTCGGGGTGTGGACGGTGAACTGCACTTCGAGATGGAGAACCAGCAGCTGCTCGAACCGGCCTTCGCGGGCCGCGGCCAGGAAGGCTTGCCCCACCCTGACGTTGTTCTCGTCCGGCGCTTGCCGGCTGCTGGGCGGCCTGTACCTTCCTGCGGGCGCGGCTGGCGAGCATTTTTGTCGCGTCGGCGGATTTTCCGAGAATGGTGCCGATCTTCGCGAGGAACTCGTAACACGATGTTGTTGAATGGTCCTGGTGGGCCGTGACTGGTGTGACGATTCGGCCGCTCGAGATGGTGTGACTTCCCGGCCGTGGATCCTGGACGATGACCTGTGGGCGCTGATCGAGCCGCTTTGCCGCCCTGGCCCGAGAAGGCCCCTGGCCCGCGGCCGGTGCCGGACCGGCTGTGCCTGCAGGGCATCCTCTACGTGCTGCACAACGACATCGCCTGGCAACTGCTGCCCCTTGCGCTGGGATTCGGCGCGGGGCAGACCTGCTGGCGGCGCCTCGAACGATGGCAGCAGGCCGGTGTCTTCGGGCAACTGCACCGGATCCTGCCCGCCAGGCTGCACGCGGCCGGTGAGCTGGACTGGTCCAGAGCGTGCGTCGACGGTTCCCACGTTCGCGCGAAAAAGAGGGAGCGGACACCGGTCCGTCGCCGGTCGACCGACGGAGGACGGGCAGCAAACACCATCTGACCTGCAACGGACGCGGGACCCCGCTCAAGGTCATCAGCACTGCGGCCAACGTCAACGACGTCACCCAGACCCTCGCCCTGGTCGACGGCATCCCGCCCGTCGCCGGCCGCCCGGGCCGACCCCGCCACCTCGAGGCCCTCCTCGGAGACAAGGGCTACGACTCCAATCCCAACCGCGAACTGCGCAAGCGCCGAATCCTGTCGGTCATCTCCCGCAAGGGCAGCCCGAACATCAAGGGCCTCGGCAAGCTCCGCTACGTCGCCGAGCAGACCTTCGCCCTCCTTCACCAGTTCAAGTGCCTCGCCGTCCGTTGGGAACGCTGCACCGAACTCCACGACGCCTTCCTCTCCCTCACCTGAAGCCTCATCTGCTGGAGACGCCTCAAGAAG
>NZ_JAPSIW010001067.1 GCF_031178505.1 Streptomyces sp.
TGCGGCGCGCAGCCGTTCCTCGGTCGCGGCGCGGCGCTCCTCCTCGTACGGAGTCGTGCGCGGAGTCATCGGACCTCCCCCAACTTCTTCTCCAGCGCGTCGAGCGCGCGGCTCGCGGTCGACTTCACCGTGCCGCGCGAGAGGCCCAGTGTCCGCGCGATCTCCGCCTCGGACAGCTCCGACCAGTAACGCAGCACCAACACCTCCCGCTGGCGGCGCGTCAGACCCGCCAGCGCGTCGAGTACGAGCCGGTGTTCCTCGGCGAGCAGCAGCCGCTCGTCCACCGCCGGGCCCGCGCCCTCGTGGGGCGGGGTGTAGGACCGGGCGGTACGGCGCCGGCGCAGGACGGAGCGGGAGGCGTTCACGACGGCGGTGCGCAGGTACGCCCCCGGGTCCTGAAGGCCCGTCAGGGACGTGCCGTACGCCCGGCACACGGCGGTGAACGCGTCCTGTACGACGTCCTCGGCCGTGTGCGGGTCGTCCACCAGGAAGACCGCCAGCCGCACGAGGTCGACGCGCCGCGCCCGGTACAGCTCGGTGAGCGTGGGCGGCGGCTCATCCCGGAACGGCGGACCGCCGACCGCCCGCAGCCGGCGGACCCGTGCCTGGGCCTCGTGGCGTTCCGTGGCCTCGGTCCGGGTCAGGCGGGCGAGCAGCCGGAACCAGCGGGGCGGCGCTGCGGGAAGGGCGTACTGCATGGGCCTCGATCCGTTGCGGGAGGGCGGGCCGGGCCACCACGGCGGCCCGGCCCGCCTCCTGGCGGTGGTGCTGGTGCTTCTACTTGCCGGTGCCGGTGCCCGGTGCGGCCACGCGCGGCGCCTCCTCGGCGGGAGCGGGGGCCGGTGCCGGGGCCGGGGCCTGCGGCGGTGCCGGGGCCGGGGTCGGCTTCACCGCGGGAGCGGGAGCGGGCGCCGGTACGGGGGAAGGCGCGGGCTTCGCGGGCGCCGGCACCGGAGCGGGCGCGGGCTTCGCCGGCACCGGAGCGGGCGCGGGCGCGGGCTTCACCGCGGGGGCGGGCGCCGGGGCCGGGGCCTCCACCGCCGGGGCCGGGGCCTCCACCGCCGGGGCCGGGGCGGGCGCCGCCTCCGGTGCGGTGGGGTGGTGGTCCGGAGCGGCCGGTGCGGGCTGCGGGCGGGCGGAGTCGGCGGCGGCCTGGGCGGCGAAGCCGCCGCCCAGGAGCAGCGCCGCCCCGGCGAGGACGCCCAGGGCCCGGGGGCGGGGGCGGAGGTTCCGCTTGGCGTGGCTGGACATGGTGGGTTCTCCCGATGCGGTGACGGACGTGGACGAGGGCTGCGGAGTCCGGACTCCGCAGCCCTCCCGAAGGGCGCCTTCACCCCTCCAGACGTGCGGCACCCGCCGGGGTTGCGCCGCCGGCCGGGAAAAGTGCGGGAAGAGCGGGCTCAGTGCCCGAGGACCTCGCCGAAGTGGGTGTTGACCGCCAGCACACCGCCGTCCACCCGCAGGGTCGTCCCGGTGATCCAGGCCGCGTCGCGGGAGGCGAGGAAGGCGACGGCGGCGGC